>NZ_JAAQOK010000090.1:0-5943 GCF_011683705.1 Enterobacter sp. 725m/11
TCCGTCGTCGGCAGCGTCAGATGTGTATAAGAGACAGATTTTAATGTCTGCACAATTAAATTGATTTGCGCTTTGTGAGATATTAGCGCTGTTTTAGGCATTTCCTAAACTAAGAACATATCTCATCTTCTGCTTGTATTAATCTTTTTATACTCAGGGAAGAAAATATTTATACCTTGGTGCGTTTTACATGACGCACCGAAGGAAAATGGACACGGAGGGTCTATGTTGTCGTTGCCTGGTAAGCATGGCGTTGTCATTAGCCGGATACCCGTCATGCAGAATGGGTTAGGGGACGTGATGGCACGTCATTTCCCCGATTTTGAATTGACCTACTGCCGCTCACTGCAGGAGTTAACCCTGCTTCAGTTGCGCCGCGCAGATGTGATTATCGCCGACGTTTCAGGCGAATACAGGAACCCACGGGGTACGCTCGAAGAGTATTACCGCTTACTGAACCAGTACCGGGAAATCCACTGGATCTTTTTGGTCTCCCGGCCGTTTTACCCTATTGCCGTTGAGCTGCTTATGCGGCCGGAAAGTACGCTGCTTTCTGATATGGAACCTATCGAAGGTGTCGTTAACGCTATCCGGGCAGGGAGTGAACGCGCAGAACGGATAAGCCAGACGTTATTAACCCCAGAACCTGAGGAAAGTGAGGATGACGACGAACACTTTATTGCGCTCACGCACTCAGAACGTAAGGTGCTTCGCCTGTTAGGCAAAGGGTGGGGGATTAACCAAATCGCTACGTTGCTTAAAAAGAGCAATAAAACGATCAGTGCGCAGAAAAACAGTGCGATGCGAAGGCTCTCATTGCGGAGTAATGCCGATATGTACGCCTGGATCAACAGTACACAGGGAATGAGAGAGCTGAGTTTAATGTCAGCCTATGGAGAGTTCGAGGAATGGAAAAAACCGATTCAACAAGACATATCGCCATCATCGAAAATTGCTCGATGAGTGCGGTCGGGCTGCAGCATCTTTTTACGCAGCCTGAACTCAGCCAATATCAACTGCACCTGTTTAATGATTTTGATGGCTTTAAGAAAGCACTGCAACACGTGAATTTTTTCTCGCTGATCTATTCGCTTTCCGATGCGCGAGAAGAACGACGTAACTGCCTGGCGCATCTGCGGGATCTCGCGTTTACGCATAGCCATATTCAGCGCATTATCCTGGTCTCGGATGAGATGGAGGCGAGGTTGATTAGCCATCTTTCGCCTTCACGTCTTCACGGTGTGGTCAGTAAATCGGTGACCCTTGAACACCTGCTGAAGGAGTTAGTGGTATTGTTGAGCGAAACGCTGCGCATTAATGACAATATGCTTAACCACTGGTACTGCAGTCAGAACCGGATGTTAAGCCCAACGGAAAGAGCAATTTTACGTTATATGTCATGCGGATATTCCATTCCCGAAATCGCGGCGCAGCTTGAACGCAATATCAAGACTATTCGCGCGCATAAGTTTAATGCGATGGTGAAGCTAGGGGTGAATTCTGACGTAGGATTGCTTGATGCAGCGGATATTCTTACCCATCTTCCGGTTAGAGAACCGCGAACTGTGGGGCTAAGCAAACCGACATTTTTGTAACCTGTGCCTTTTGCGCGCCAGATATGCCCTGGCGCGTCGTCATTCAGATGCACACATCAACCCACTTTGCTGAAGTCAGCTCTGCCATTCTGTCCGGAGAAATACGTACGGCACTATGGATAGCGCCAGCGGCGGGGAGCACTTCAGCGTATTGTTTTAAAGAGATATCGCAGTAAACCGCAAGTGGGTTTTCAAGCCCAAACGGGCAGACGCCACCAACGGGATGACCCGTCACGGTAACCACTTCATCACTGCTGAGCATGCGTGCTTTCGCGCCAAACGTGTCTTTCAGTTTTTTGTTATCCAGACGCGCATCACCCTTCGCCACCACCAGAATCACCTCATTTTTAACCTTCAACGATAGGGTTTTGGCGATTTGTCCCGGCTCTACACGGTGGGCGGCAGCAGCCAGCGCAACGGTAGCCGTACTCTGGCTAAGTTCTATTACCTCTATTTCCGGCGCGTTGTCGGCAAAAAACTGCTGTACGGACTGCAAACTCATTGTTTCCTCCTGACAAATATCCTGCGTAATCTGTCATAAGAATTTATGCTCTGTAAATATCTCTTAAGTAACAAATATCCAGGATGGCTGATTTCTGGATCCTCTTCACAATCACAGAAACCGGTTACAGTAACCGGTTGCAGAGCGTGATGCGTAGATTAATACTGAGTATGTAACGTCCCCTGTATCCAATAATAAGAGCCAATTATGAAACCATTTCGTCTGAGCAGTACCGCTGGTACGCAAGCCAGCAAGGTTGTGAAGCTGATTTATGGAACAACGTGCGGCGCGAGCGCGCCTGTAATAAACGTCTGACAGGAGATCAATCATGTCTGCCAACCATGCTGCGTTTAATCTGATATTCCGTTTCGTTGAAAATTACGTGAGCCCGATCGCCGGGCGGATCTCGTCCCAGCGTCATGTCATGGCTATTCGTGATGGGTTCATCTCCGCGATGCCGTTCATGATTGTGGGTTCATTTTTATTAGTGTTTGCTTATCCGCCGTTTTCGCCTGATACCACCTGGGGGTTCGCACGCGCCTGGCTGGATATGGCGAAGCAGTTTGAAGGCCAGATCCTGACGCCGTTTGATATGACGATGGGCATTATGTCCATTTATATCTGCGCGGCCATCGCCTATAACCTTGGCAAACATTATGTCAAAACGCACCAGCTGGATCCGTTCATGTGCGCCATGCTGTCGCTGATGGCGTTTCTGCTGGTTGCCGCCCCGAAAACCAAAGGCACGCTTCCCGTCGACAGCCTGGGGGGAACGGGTATTTTTACCGCCATTCTGGTGGCGATTTACTGCGTTGAAATGATGCGTTTCCTGAAGGCGCATAACATCGGTATTCGCCTGCCGGACCAGGTGCCGCCGATGATCAAAAACTCCTTTGATCTGCTGATCCCGGTGCTGGTCGTGGTGTTAACGCTTTATCCGCTGAGCCTGGTGATTCAGTCTCAGTTTGACATGCTGATCCCGCAGGCAATTATGTCCATCTTCAAGCCTCTGGTTTCCGCGGCGGATTCACTGCCCGCGATCCTGCTGGCGGTGTTGATTGGCCACCTGCTGTGGTTCGCCGGGATCCACGGGGCGGCTATTGTCTCCGGGATGCTGCAGATGTTCTGGCTGACTAACCTCGGAGCGAACCAGACCGCGCTGGCCGTCGGCCATCCTCTGCCACATATTTTTATGGAAGCCTTCTGGACGTTCTTCATCGTGATTGGCGGGTCGGGTGCGACGATGGGTCTGGTGATTTGCTATCTGCGCAGCCGTTCAGCGCATTTACGCTCTATTGGCCGATTGAGCGTGGTGCCCAGCTTCTTCAACATCAACGAACCCGTTATCTTCGGTACGCCGATTGTAATGAACCCGGTGTTCTTTATTCCGTTCCTGCTAGCCCCGATGGTTAACGCCGTGCTGGCCTGGGCGGCGATGACGTTTGATCTGATTGGCCGTGTTATTTCAGTGGTTCCCTGGACGGCACCGGCGCCGATAGGCGCAGCATGGGCCCTGGGCTGGGATTTCCGCGCGGCTATCCTGGTTGTGGTTCTGGCCTGCGTGTCGGCAATCATCTACTACCCGTTCTTCAAAGTATACGAGAAGCAGCTGCTGGAGCAGGAAGCGGAAGAAGCACAGCGTAATGGGGAAGAGGACAATCAGCAGGTGGCTTAAAGACGTTGTGCCGGGTGGTGGCTGCGCCTTACCCGGCCTACGAGTCGAGGTTTTTGTAGGCCCGGTAAGCGAAGCGTCACCGGGCAATTCACTGCACTACTTCAGCGTGCAATCCCCGCACTGCTTAACGTCCGGCAGGCGATAGCGCTGGCAGCAGGTACGGCGTACCAGAAGTCCGTCACGGAGCACAACGGTACGGAATAACGGATTATCGCGACCATCGGAAAGCTGTTTGGCAAAGAAGCAGGACTGGCGCAGGGCCTCCACTTTCTCATCGCCAAGCAGCGGCTTCATTTCTGTTAAATACCAGTGAATTAAATACCCGGTATTACTCCAGATAAGCTTCCCGTTGATCTCGCCCGTTGCTTCAAGTGCCTCAACCACTGGGATCAGGGCCTGGATGACAAGCTGTTCCAGACGTTCCTGAGCAGAGAACTGCTCTGCGCCGCGATCTTCGTGCAGATCAATCCAGAAGCAGGCTGCTCGGCCAGTTTCGTGGAACTCGACGTGAAAATGATCCGGGGAGAGCGCCAGCATGCTCTTTTGGGTTAATACCGCCAGCATGAGCGGGGGAACCATCAGCCCGATATACCACTGTGCCCACAGGGAAAGCAGAGGTTTATTTTCCCGCGTTAGGGTCGGCTGATTGCGATAGATATGGTCGGAATAGGTTGCAAGCAGCGACTGCAGCGTAGAGGGCTGCTGCCACTCAGCGAGCGTCATGGCGTGGTGCGGGGGCGCTTCATCAAGCCTGATAAAGTCCAGCAGGTGGGCGCGCGTCTTAGCAATCTTGTCCCGTATGGCATCCGCAAGCGACGCATTCCCGCTGGTGAGGGGCGCTCGCCAGAGGAGTGGTTCAACGATGTGTGCGGTATGCGTAGCCATAGTTGAGATAGAAATCTAAATGATAATGATTGCCAATCCTAACTATTGCTCATACCAATGGCAAGACTTTTGTCCTGATTAACCGAAGACGCGCTTAAGCGGTTTGTAGCTCTTCACTCAGCAGAATGTTATTGCGACCCAAATGCTTTGCTTCATAGAGGGCTCTGTCCGCTCTCTCCAGAGCGCTTTCCACGTCCTCGTTTTCGAAAATGGCAATACCGATGCTGATGGTGACATTGGTGGCGACGCTTTCGTTGAACAGATGGGGGATTTTCAAATCATAGACTTTCTGACGGATCCGCTCTGCCGTATGGCGGGCGTGTTCAAGTGAAATATTCGTCAGCAGCACCATGAACTCTTCCCCACCGAAACGCGCCACAATATCGCGCGAACGGACGGCATCACGAATTGCCGCCGAGACGCGCTTCAGCGCCTGGTCACCCATCATATGGCCATAATGGTCGTTATAGGCTTTGAAGTGGTCGATATCCATCAAAAGAACAAAATGTTCGCCGTTTTCTACCGCCGGCAGGTTCTCCAGACGGCTCTGCAGGCCGCGACGATTATAGAGCCCGGTTAGCGGGTCCATCATACTGAGATCGGTCAGAGTTTCCCGTTCTTCCAGCAGGCGAGAGAGCAGCTCCTGGGCGAAGCGATCGTTGCGCCGTTGCAAAATGTTATGAATAGCAATAGCCACCACAGGAAGTGCGAAAGAATAGGACATTCTTAGCCATATATCCTGGTCACTTAACCACAGGCAGACAATAAAGGCGGGGAGCGAGTGCAGCGTAAATGCTTTGATATTACTGGCGAAGGCCAGCGTTCCGATAAAAAGCACCGTGAGTAAAGCTATTATCAAATACATCGCCTGGTCATGGATAATTAGCGAAAATTTCGAATCTATTTGCCAGGCCCACAAAATACCAAAGATTGCTGAAACGGCAGGAATATTTATCTTCCGCGCGCGCTTTTTCCAGTGCCAGACGAACAGGCCAGTACTGATCGCGAAAATAGCAATCAGAGGGGCAGAAAACACGCGTACAGAATAGAGCGGGTTTGTTACCGAGAACACGGCTGACGTTGCGTTCAGAAATAAAAATAAACGTAACGATAATTGATATTTTCTTTGAACCAAAGACCGCCAGGATTGTGATGTCATAGTCGTGCGTTTTTATTAAAACTTAATTAAAACAGATGAATAGGTGTGGTTTCGCACTTAATTATGCAAAAAACTCAAAGCGTAATTATACTGTCTCTTATGCACATCTGACGCTGCCGACGACGGA
>NZ_JAAQOK010000091.1:0-4405 GCF_011683705.1 Enterobacter sp. 725m/11
TGCCAGCGAATGCCGTTCAGCTGCGTCAGGCGGTTGTGCGTGACCTTCTCAGCAGAGCCTTCAAGCGGGTTACCGGCTGCATCCCAGCGCCACTGCTCCTGGCCGGGCAGCGTGCCGTCCTGAACCAGCAGGCGCCCGGCGCTGTCGTACTGCCAGCGGTACCAGCTGAACGTGTTATCGTCACGCTCTTCGCGAACCAGGTTATTACGGTAATCGTAATCCCAGCGGCGCGGCGACGGGCACTGAGCGTTGCCGGTAAAGACGTCACGCCGATGCAGTCGGCCCAGGCGGTCGTATTCGCTGCGGGTGGTCAGCAGCCCCTGCGTGCGGCTGGTCTCACGATGGAGTTCGTCGCGGGTTAAATTGGAGATCGACAGCTTATTGAGAACAAGGTGAGCAAGGCGAGAAAGAATCAGGCAAGATGCGTGCGAAAGGGAAAGATTACATCGTTAAAGATGGCTATGTGATGAACTTCCTGTTTAATGTTTGATTTGTTTTGAATGAAAAAAATCCACGCTTTGGCGTGGATTTTTTGCGGGGTTAAAACACATTCTCTAATAGTTCTGTTTTCATGCTGGGTTCAAAAGGTATGATCTCAATAGTCGCAAGCTTTAACCTCGGAAAAGGATCCTCGCATAATCGTTTTGAAGTGAGGCAAGACTCTCACACTTAGCGAGAATGACTCCACCGTTTCTTGGGATCCTTCTTTCGGACGCCAGGAAAATCACCTCTGCATACCCCTTTTTAAGTCACTCAACATGAGCAGGTATCGCTGCGTCGATTTCTTCGAGTGGTTTTATATAGGTCAAAATGACAATGTAAACCGTGCTTATCCTTTGCCACTTAACTCTGTTTTTTAAACTGCTTGTCGGAACTGCTGATACAGTTCCTCTTTTGCCACTGATTGTTGTTATCATTTTTTTGGCGCTTTTGATCTTAATATGCAGGGCCCGATTGAGCCAACGCGTTACGCTTCATATCCCAGGAATAAAACCAGTCATGCCAGCCATTTTTTTTGCTGGATAGCTACAGACAACGACCACTTCCTTTGACAGGTTGAATGTTAAGTAATTGAAAATCGCACCTTCAGGAGGTGCAGACCAAAATAGTTTTTCGCCCTGCGCATTGAAGATGGTCAAAACGGTCGGTAATGGCTTTGGTTCGCTTAATGCAAAGACTAACTGGCGTGTTAAGTCGACCATTGCATAGTCTAAAAATGGCATATTAACCAGTATATTACTTTCGCCACACGTCCATTGAAGCAGGTCATTTTCTTTGATGAAATTGAGATTTTTAATCACAGGTTAACCTCAACTTTTACAGTTTGATCTGTTTCAAATCACCTTCAAAAAGCCCCACAAGATATACCCGATATCGGGCTGGCTGCACTTCTTTATACGTTAATACAGCAGAAAACTCTTTCAAACACTTTGAACAAATGTTTTTCGAAACATCTAATTGGCTTTCATCGTAGCTATATTTCTTATATTCACTAACAAACTTCACGCCTCTCATTTTCTTAACCAAAAAGCATTTTACCTCTACAGGGAGCGTGTCAAACTCATATGAGTTTACTATGGAATAGACTATTACGCCTTCGCATTCAGGGCATGCTATTTCCTTTCCATACTCTATGAAATCATTGTCAATGCCATCAAGGACTAATAACTTTTTTTTCAGTCTATTAATTATTTTCATTTCTAACCTTTAATTGTATTAATAGAAAAGTCAGGTGAGATGTAAATGAAGGCTTTTATTAATCAATTACATCATATAGTCAAATATTCCATTCGATATAAATACCACAATCGAAGCTTTTTTCATTAGATTGTACAACAATTCTACCCCAATCATGCTCCCATTGAAATCCATATGGGGGATTGTTAATTTTGAGCTTAGGGCTTGAGGTTATTTCATTCTGAACCCATGATATCAAACGCTGCTGCTCATCCGATAAATTACTTAGACTAGCCCTTTTATCCCAATCCGCTAGAGTTTTATAAAAACTTCCATCCTTACTAGTAAGGAATATTAATGGAGAAAAAGAAAATGCTGAAGGCCTCAGTTCCAAAATGAAAATTTGAACTTTCCATTTAATATTATCGATAGCGAAATAAAAAGGACCTACTGTAGTCAACGGCGAGAAGAACTTGTAAAATGCGGAATTTTTAAAAGTATCAACATCTTTTAATTCGATGGGGTAGTTGTTGATTGCTACAAATCCAGTACGAACATCAAGTTTCATTTCTAACATATCTAAACCACTTTGTCTGGAAGTGACTACGTTAAAGTCCAAACTATATATGCCACATGATTAAATGACTTTGTCTCATATGAGACTGAGACCCGCCCCCACTCAAAGTTCCACCTAATGATGTCTCTTTTCGTGGTATCAGGAGTGTCCAGGTTTAGTGATTCTTTCAGCCAATCAGACAAGCTTTTCACTGATTCATTTAGCATGTTAATATTAGTTCGGGCATTCCAATCATTTAATGATTTATAGTATTGACTGTTTTTATCAACAAGATGAAGCATAAAAGGAAAACCATAGCACACAGGGCGTATAGTAACTTGAAATTCTCTTTCAAAAAACGCTAGTGAGTCAACAAGGTAGTGATTTGGTATGATTTTCTTTATAGCTCTCTGCTTTACTAATTCGTGGTATAAATCACACCTACAAAAGCCTTCTTCAGTATCAATTTTCAAAGGCAGACCATCAATATTTAGTTCACCTGTGATCGGTTTAAAATTTAATTCAATCATGTTGCCCTATTCTACTTTTGAATGCCGATCACGAGATTGTAACTAAATCAACTACAACATGATGGCATCCATATAAAGAAGCATTTCCGCGTACAGATTACAGGTGTTATATGCAAGGCTCACACTGCATTTTCCACTACGCAAATAAAATGCATCTGCATCAATTATTGCATTACGCCAAACCGTTATAACCATTTCAATCTAATCTACATGACAATAAACCCTTATTGCCAATGGTGCAATAAATCAATCCACATTTCTTTTTCTCCAGAGATAAATTTAATGTTATCTCTATTTTCTTTTACATACTGCATGTACGTTTCATAAATAGCTCTTATAGTCACGGTTTTTTCAGAGCCAGAACCTTCAATCAAAGTCATCAGTTTTTCTAAATAAATTGATGAATCCACTCTTTCGTTGAAAAAAACCTTGAGATAATCGAGTACTTCATCATATGAATCGTAATTCATTATTCCTCCGGAAGAATATGAATTTTGTCGAAAGTAATTGTCCGTTTGTCTGCATGCATTTGTTCTACGCCACCCTTTCCATATTGCGGATAAGCATGCGTAAATTGTTCTAATGGTGCACCAATTTCATCTCCAAACATTCTTGGATGCCTCTCTTGAGGAGTACCGTTTTCATAAAGTTGCAATGTATCAACCGTTCCTCTAATCCTTGCATCACTCCAAGAGACATCCGCTGGTAAAGTTGGAGCAACCTTATCGGGACCTTTTATCTAAAACGCATCACGAGTAGCTTTACCCGTTTCAAATTTTTCGAATCCAAAATACGTTACTGGCACTTGTTTTGTTTCGAGAAGACCAGGAACCCATTTATCTAAACAGCCATCGTCATTCAAATATCGAACATAACGATAAGCAGTTGAAGGCATAGAAGCAGGCAAGTTTCGTGCGGAAGGGAAAGATTACATCGTTAAAGATGGCGACGTGATGAACTTTCTGTTTAACGTTTGATTGGTTTTGAATGAGAAAAATCCACACCAGGGCGTGGATTTTTTTATTGCGAGTCTATCAATAGATAACTAGTTTTCCCGCTGGCCAAATACCTGACCATCCACAAGGCATATGACTAGCTTCATAAACATTAATCAATCCATTAAAAAAGAACGGCTCTCGTAGTAAAGAACTATACGCATCTTCAAGCAAGTAATTGACAAGATCCCATTTTAAGCTCTCAATCATTGAGATTTTCTCAGACTCTGGGAAGATTATTTTTGGGATAATATCAATCTCCACAACTTTCTTCGCTTCTTTGACCAAAGAGTTCCAGTATTGATATTTTTCAGTGTGTTTTATTGCGAGATAACCCGTTATTTCATTAACAGCCTCTAGGGTGGCACTCTCCCATTCATCACTATTGAGGCTTTTTATAAACAAGCTAAGGGACTGAGCCTGGAGAACCACAGGGAGTGTCGTCGCCTTACCAAGATTAACAAACCAATTAATTTTATTTAACCTGTCTATTGCTAGCTGGGATATTTTCATGTTTTAACCTGATTAATTCATCCTGGGATCCACGGTATGTTCATAGCACCAAGCGCCATGCTGTTTTATAATAAAACTCTATGATCTGCGTTACAGACTGTCTCTTATACACATCTGACGCTGCCGACGACGGA
>NZ_JAAQOK010000092.1:0-4405 GCF_011683705.1 Enterobacter sp. 725m/11
TCCGTCGTCGGCAGCGTCAGATGTGTATAAGAGACAGCCCCGGAGGGGAGAGGGGGAAAAGTTTAGAACTGTGCTTCTTCGGTTGACCCCGTTAAGGCGGTAACGGATGAGGCGCCTCCCTGGATGATGGTCGTCACGTTATCAAAGTAGCCCGTCCCCACTTCCTGCTGGTGAGAAACAAAGGTATAGCCGTCTTTACCAGCGGCAAACTCCGGCTGCTGCACCTTCTCAACGTAGTGCTTCATGCCCTCACCCTGCGCGTAAGCGTGCGCCAGGTCGAACATGTTGAACCACATGCTGTGGATGCCTGCCAGGGTGATGAACTGGTACTTGTAGCCCATATCCGACAGCTGCTGCTGGAAGCTGGCGATGGTTTTGTCATCCAGCTTTTTCTGCCAGTTGAAGGACGGCGAACAGTTGTAGGCCAGCAGTTTGCCCGGGTATTTCGCATGAATCGCATCGGCAAAGCGCTTCGCCAGCGCCAGATCCGGCGTGGACGTTTCACACCAGACCAGGTCGGCGTAAGGGGCATAGGCCAGGCCGCGGCTGATGGCCTGTTCGATACCGGCATGCGTGCGATAGAACCCCTCGCTGGTGCGCTCGCCGGTAATAAATTCGCTATCGTACGGATCGCAGTCAGAGGTAATCAGGTCTGCCGCATCCGCATCGGTACGGGCAATCACCAGCGTCGGCACGCCGAGCACGTCAGCAGCGAGACGCGCGGCAACCAGCTTCTGAATCGCTTCCTGGGTCGGGACGAGAACTTTTCCGCCCATATGCCCGCACTTCTTCACCGACGCCAGCTGGTCTTCGAAGTGAACGGCCGCTGCACCGGCCTCAATCATCGATTTCATCAGTTCGAAGGCGTTCAGCACTCCGCCGAAGCCCGCTTCCGCATCCGCCACGATCGGCAGGAAGTAATCAATAAAACGCGGATCGTTGGGCTCAATGCCTGCGGCCCACTGGATCTGATCCGCGCGGCGGAAGGTATTGTTGATCCGATCCACCACCGACGGTACCGAGTTGGCCGGATAAAGAGATTGATCCGGATACATGCTGGAGGCCAGGTTGGCGTCCGCCGCGACCTGCCAGCCGGAAAGGTAAATGGCTTCTATGCCGGCCTTCGCCTGCTGCAATGCCTGGCCGCCGGTCAGCGCACCGAGGCTGTTGATATAACCCTTTTTGGAACCACCGTGCAGCAGTTTCCACATTTTCGCCGCACCGTTCTGTGCCAGCGTGCATTCCGGGTTGACCGAGCCGCGTAATTTCACCACGTCCTCCGCGCTGTAAGGACGGCGGATGCCTTCCCAGCGCGGTTGAGTCCACTCTTTCTTTAATTCTTCGATTTGTTGGGTACGGGTTTTCATGTGCAGATGCTCCATATTGTTATGTGGTGAGTTACGCCAGGAAGCGGTAGCCCGGCAGGGTCAGGAAGTCGATTAAGTCATCTGATGTGGTGATTTGCTCCATCAGGCGCGCTGCGTCGTCAAAGCGTCCGCTGCTGAAGCGGTGTTCGCCCAGCTCGTCCTGGATGACCCGCATCTCTTCGGCCAGCATCTGACGGAACAGGGCTTTGGTGACCGGCTTGCCGTTGCTGAGCGTTTTTTGATGGTGGATCCACTGCCAGATAGAGGTGCGCGAAATTTCCGCCGTGGCAGCATCTTCCATCAGGCCGTAGATAGGCACGCAGCCGTTGCCGGAGATCCACGCTTCGATGTACTGGACCGCGACGCGAATATTGGCACGCATCCCCTCTTCCGTTCGCTCGCCCGCGCACGGTGCCAGCAGCTGTTCTTCAGCCGTTGGGGCATCTTCTTCGCGCGTGACAAACAGCTGATTTTTGTTATCGCCGAGTACGCGATTGAAGACCTCCATCGCCGTATCGGCCAGGCCCGGATGGGCAATCCACGTGCCGTCGTGACCGTTACGGGCTTCCAGCTCTTTATCGGCTTTCACCTTGTTGAGCACCTGATTATTGCGCTCCGCGTCTTTGCTCGGAATAAAGGCCGCCATGCCGCCCATCGCAAAGGCACCGCGCTTGTGGCAGGTTTTAATCAGCAGACGCGAATAGGCGCTCAGGAAGGGTTTATCCATGGTCACGACCTGGCGGTCCGGCAGCACGCGGTCGGGATAGTTTTTCAGGGTTTTGATGTAGCTGAAGATATAGTCCCAGCGTCCGCAGTTCAGGCCGACAATGTGGTCGCGCAGGGCATGCAGAATTTCATTCATCTGGAACACGGCGGGCAGCGTTTCAATCAGCAGCGTGGCCTTGATCGTGCCGCGCGGCAGGTTGAAGCGATCTTCCGCGTAGCTAAATACTTCGCTCCACCAGGCGGCTTCCTGCCAGGCCTGCGTTTTTGGCAGATAGAAATAGGGACCGCTACCTTTTGCCAGCAGGTTTTTGTAGTTATGGAAGAAATAAAGTGCGAAATCAAACAGGCTGCCCGGAATGGCTTCTCCATGCCATGTGACATGTTTTTCAGGGAGGTGCAGACCTCGTACGCGACAGATCAGCACCGCCGGATTCGGTTTGAGCTGGTAGATTTTCCCGGCTTCGTTGGTGTAGCTGATGGTGCCGTTGACGGCATCGCGCAGGTTGATCTGCCCGTCGATAACTTTGTTCCAGTCCGGGGCCAGCGAGTCTTCAAAATCGGCCATAAAGACTTTAACGTTGGCGTTCATGGCGTTGATCACCATTTTGCGCTCTACCGGACCAGTGATCTCAACGCGACGATCCTGTAAATCTTCAGGAATGCCGCGGATTTTCCACTCACCACGACGAATGGAAGCAGTTTCCGAAATAAATCCTGGCAACTTGCCGTTATCGATTTCCTGCTGTTGGTGAATGCGTGCCGCCAGCAGCTTATTGCGCTGCGGCGTAAAGCGGGTCACCAGCTCAGTCAGAAACTCTACCGCTTCGGCCGTCAAAACCTGCTGTTCTTGCTCACCATTCGGCTGGGTAAAGGTCAATTCATCGACCGTGGTTGCCTGTTGAGTCATCGTTCTGCTCCTCATCAAAGATCCAAAATCACGCCCCCAATGCGAACGAAAGATCGTTGTGTAGTTTTCGCTCAGCAGAATTAAGACTATCTATAATTTTTCCAAAATCAAAAACAATTTCCATTTTAATTTTAATTACAACGCAACATGATGATTAATATAGAGTTAAAGTTTCCTGGCATGTTGAACGGGATTTCGGAAATAAAAAAGGCACCCGAAGGTGCCTGATCTGAATAGCTGAAACGCTTTAGGATCGTTTAATGCAGACGATTACTCCAGCGTAGGATTCATGTGGCGAAGATCGTACGGCGTAATCTGGTAGACGTAATAGTTGAGCCAGTTAGTGAACAGCAGATTTCCGTGGCTGCGCCAGGTGGCCCTTGGTTTGTTTTGCGGATCGTTTTTCGGGAAATAGTTGTACGGGATATCCGGATTAAGACCCGCTTCGACATCACGGAAATACTCTGATGCGAGAGTATCGGGATCATACTCAGGATGGCCGGTAACGAACGCGATACGTTTGTCTTTACTGGCAAACAGGTAGGCATCCCCGTCTTCCGTTTCGGCCAGGATCTCCAGATCGGTGTAATCACGAATCAGCTGGGCCGGAAAATCGGCGTAGCGGGAATGCGGGGCCAGGAAGGTGTCATCAAAACCACGCGTCAGCAGCGCGTGTGGATGAAGAATGTGGTGTTCGTATACGCCGGAGAGCTTTTGAGTGCGGGTTTGCTTGGGAATACCGTAGAGAATGTTGAGTGCGGCCTGTACCGCCCAGCAGACAAACAGCGTTGACGTGACGTGATCTTTTGCCCATTCCAGCACCTGTTTGATCTGCGGCCAGTAAGCAACATCGTTAAATTCAACCAGACCGAGCGGCGCGCCTGTCACAATCAGTCCGTCGAAGTTTTCCCCCCGAATATCTTCGAAGTTACAGTAGAAGTTATTCAGATGCTCAGACGGCGTGTTACGTGACTCGCGGGCATCAATACGCAGCAGTTGAATATCGACCTGCAGCGGGGAGTTCGACAGCAGACGCAGAAACTGATTCTCCGTCTCAATCTTTTTCGGCATCAGGTTGAGGATGAGAACCTTCAGCGGGCGAATTTCCTGACCTGTCGCGCGTGAAGCCGTCATCACGAAGACGTTCTCTTCACGTAAGAAATTGACGGCTGGTAGCTCGTCCTGCACCCGAATCGGCATAACCTTACTTCCTCACAATATACGTATAAACGTTTAGACATCCAGACAGCTAACGATACCCAGAAATGGTATGAATGTCGAGCCTGCAAGTCGAAGGTGAGAAAGTTTCAGGGAGAGGGAGAAAAACAAAAGCAAAAAACCCCGCACCTTACGGTACGGGGTTCTTCTTAATTGATGCCTGGCAGTTCCCTACTCTCACATGGGG
>NZ_JAAQOK010000093.1:0-4295 GCF_011683705.1 Enterobacter sp. 725m/11
TCCGTCGTCGGCAGCGTCAGATGTGTATAAGAGACAGACACTATAATTTGTTATTTAATTATTTGCAAAACGTAAAATTAAATATTTGTTCGTTTAAAATACGAATGGGAATAAAACGCATTGGCGATATTTATTTTTATTAATGCGAATTATTTTTGTTCTTAGTTAAATAAAGCGCCAGCAAACGCTGGCAGCTTTGATTAATACCAGGGATTATTTGCCTTAGGGTTAACGGCATACCCCATGCACTTATACTGGATAGTAACGCTCTCGTTCAGGCACAAAGAGCCGCTTGTCAGGGTACAGGTTTTGACCGGTTGCCCGTAGGCAGAGGCGGTGGCATAGCCCATGTTCTGACAGGCTTTTACCGCGGTACCGTTATTAACATACTCATCGGACCAGGCGTTTTGCAGCACGGCCTGGCCATAGTCGAGGCGGACAATGCCGTTCGGCGCGTCGAGGCTGCTGATTTCCGCCTGGCGTTTAACGCTGCATCCCGCGAGCAGCAGGACTGTAGCGGCTACGATGGCTCTTTTCATGGTTCGCTCTGAGTGGATGGAAATACGTTATCGTACCCGCAGATGCCCGCTGCAATGCCAGGAATAGCCGGACGATCTACCCTCACTCTTTGCAACGGACGGCGTAGATCCTCCCCTTCACAAAATTGTGAGCGTGCATTTAGTTTTTAAAACTGCATTTCATTTACTTTGAAAGTCTGTTTATTTGATGCCAGAATGAACGGGAACAGGTATCCATGGCGGGGAGCGCCCGCAGCGCATTCTGGAGAGACACGATGAAAATTGCACTGATGATGGAAAACAGCCAGGCGGCTAAAAACCCAGTCATATTAAAAGAGCTGAAAACGGTAGCCGATGAAAAAGGGTTCCCGGTTTACAACGTGGGTATGAGCGACGAAAACGATCATCACCTGACCTACATCCACCTGGGCATTATGGCGAGCATTTTGCTGAATGCGAAAGCGGTGGATTTTGTGGTCACCGGCTGCGGCACCGGGCAGGGGGCGCTGATGTCGTTAAACATCCACCCTGGCGTGATTTGCGGCTACTGCATCGATCCCGCAGACGCGTTTCTCTTCGCGCAAATCAATAACGGCAATGCGCTCTCGCTGCCTTTTGCCAAAGGGTTTGGCTGGGGAGCGGAGCTAAACGTTCGCTTTATCTTTGAAAAGGCGTTTACCGGCCGAAAAGGGGAGGGATATCCTCCAGAGCGTAAAGAGCCACAGGTGCGTAACGCCGGTATTCTGAACCAGGTAAAAGCGGCCGTGGTAAAAGATAACTATCTTGACTCGCTGCGCGCCATCGATCCTGAGCTGGTGAAGACCGCTGTTTCCGGCCCGCGTTTCCAGCAGTGCTTCTTTGAAAATTGCCAGGATAAGGCGATCGAGGATTTTGTTCGCAGTATCCTGGGTTAATGCGCACTGCGCAGTTTAAATTGTGATATGTGTCACAAAAATATTGATTTTTGTGACGATGGTCATATTATAGGCACATTGACAATAAAGTTGTATAACAAGTTAATGGAGCATCACAATGAAACTGCGCAAAATCCTGAAAAGTATGTGGGCCAATTACTGCCGCACTTTTAAAGACGTGCCGCCTGGCGCCATGTTCTGATAAAAAAAAACCTGCTTCGGCGGGTTTTTTTGTGTCCTGCGGCAATGAAGGGCAGATGTCACGGGCCACGTTTTGATACTATGGCGGCCTTTGAATAAGGAGAAACCCCCATGTCACAAAACCTGAGCGCCGATCAGGAACTGGTCTCTGACGTTGTCGCCTGTCAGCTGGTTATCAAGCAAATTCTTGATGTTCTGGACGTTATTGCACCGGTTGAAGTGCGCGAGAAGATGTCCACGCAGCTGAAAAACATCGATTTTGCCAGCCATCCCGCGGCTGCCGACCCGGTGACGCTTCGCGCGATCCAGAAAGCCATCGCGCTGATTGAACTGCGCTTTACGCCGCAGGGCGAGTCTCATTAAAACGCGAACGGGCGACCGCGCGTGTCGCCCGTTGAAAACGTTAAAAGAAGGTCTGGACCAGCAGGTAGCTCGCCGCGCAGGCGCAGCTCACGCCAATTAGCCCCGGCAGAATAAAGCTGTGGTTAATGATGAATTTGCCGATGCGGGTTGTTCCCGAGCGGTCAAAGCCGATGCAGGCTAAATCACTCGGGTAAGTCGGCAGAACAAAATAGCCGTAGGACGCCGGGAAGAAGGCGATCAGCATTTTTGGATCGATGCCCAACATCAATCCCATCGGCGCCACGGCCGTCAGGGCCGCCGCCTGGCTGTTTACCAGCTTCGACACCAGGAAAAGCACGATGGCATACGTCCACGGATGGCTTTTCACCACCCCTTCCAGCGCTAGCTTTAACTCATCGAGATGCGCCTGGAAAAAGGTATCGCTCATCCACGCCACCCCGAACACCGAGAAGATCGCCACCATACCGGCCTTGAATACCGCACCGTTTGAGATGGCTGAGGCATTGACCTTGCAGGCCGTCAGCATCACGGCACCGGCGATGAGCATCATCATCTGAATGACGAGGTTCATCGACAGGGCCGTCATTTTACCCTTCAGCTCGAAGGCCGGGCGCAGTTCGGGGAAAGCCCCGAGCAGGACTACCACCGCAATACCGGCAAAGAAAATCCATGTCGACCAGTAGGCCTGCTTCGGAAAACGCTGGTTCATTAACGTCTCCGTGCCGCCATAGATAAACTCGCGCTGTTTGGGATCTTTCAGTTTCTCCTGAAACTCCCCGTCGTCAGCCAAATCTTTCCCCCGACGTAAACTCCACAGGGCCGCGATCGCGACGCCGAAAAGCGAAGCGGGAACCGATACGGCGAGGATTTCCAGGATCCCCCAGGCGTGCCCAATCCCATGCTGTGCGGCCAGGATGGAGACCAGCGACACAACGGCGACGGAAACCGGAGACGCGGTGATCGCCATCTGGGATGCCACCGATGCCACCGCCATTGGGCGTTCCGGGCGGATCCCTTTTTTCAGGGCGATATCCGCAATGATGGGGAACATGGTGTAGACCACGTGCCCGGTGCCGCACAGAAAGGTCAGCATCCAGGTGGTAAAAGGGGCGAGAAGCGTGATGTGCTGCGGGTGTTTGCGCAGCAGGCGTTCAGCAAACTGCATCATGACGTTGAGGCCACCCGCGGTCTGCAGGGTAGCGGCACAGCCTATCACCGCGAGAATGGTTAACATGACGTCAACCGGAGGCTTGCCGGGCTGGAGCCCAAAGACAAAACACAAAATAAAAAGGCCAATACCGCTGATTAACCCAAGCCCCATGCCGCCGAAACGTGTTCCCGTCAGCAGGCAGAGGAGAATGACAACAAACTCAATGGTGATCATGCTTTTCCCTCGTCAATGATTATGTAATTAAATAAATCATTACATTTTGTATGGTTAATCATTGAGAGCGAGATCTGATTTGTTAAATTTCAGCAAATCAGAGGGTTGGGGAGATAAGAAGGAACCTGCCCCCCTGAACCAGGGCCAAGGCAGGTTAAACGCTTAGTGGTGCTGCACCGTCACAAGATCGAGCAGGTGGCGGTCAGCTTGCTCCGGGCGTAAACCGGCCTGGCGCGCATTGTGGATCTCATCCGCCAGCGTTTTCAGCAGCATACCGTCCTGCT
Source organism: Enterobacter sp. 725m/11 (assembly GCF_011683705.1). Classification (NCBI taxonomy): domain Bacteria; kingdom Pseudomonadati; phylum Pseudomonadota; class Gammaproteobacteria; order Enterobacterales; family Enterobacteriaceae; genus Enterobacter; species Enterobacter sp. 725m/11. The sequence goes on from NZ_JAAQOK010000093.1 coordinate 3,665, forward strand.
GCTGTTCTTTATCCATATCGCGTAAAAATTTAAGAGTGATGATGTCATGCTGTGCTCTGGCTTCATCGGCCAGCTTGTTGAGCGTCGTACAGCGCTGCTCATGCTCTTCCAGCGTTTTCTGGAACAGTTCTTCCAGAGAAGAGTAATTTTCGTTGATCCCATCAAGGGCTTTAACAACCGGGTTAGCCCCCACGGCCTTCAGGAAGTTAAAGACGCGCATCATATGGGTGACGTTGCTTTGTGCCTGTGAACGAAAGAACGTGGCAGAGCCCGTGAGACTTTTTTCAGAACACCATGCACTTAGGTGAAGGTGCAGGTTCGAGGCGTAGAACTCAAGGTTCATCTGCGCGTTAAGTTTTTGCATCATCGTTTGGGTAGCCATACTCATATCCTTATAGACTGTGGGACGTGATGTCCGCTGCTTAACCTGACAGCCAGGCAAATACGAAGAAAAACAGAATTGCAATTTTTGCAGTGACTAAAATCGATCGAAAATTCACTTCCTGTGTTCGATATAAATAAGCATACCTTTGTCTTATGATTAAGAAAACTCTTAATTAGGCTGTGTTTGCCATACATTACAAAGTTTAATATCTGTCTCTTATACACATCTGACGCTGCCGACGACGGA
>NZ_JAAQOK010000094.1:0-4158 GCF_011683705.1 Enterobacter sp. 725m/11
AAAGGAGATATGGAATGTCCAGAACTTGTGGACGTTTACCAAAATCCTTACGAATACGTTTTTTCTCGGTATAGGAGTAAACCATAGGGTTCCTCAGCTCGCTGACAAGTCGACCCATCTGTCCGACGAAGGGACAGTTTGTGCAACACCATTTTGTGGACCGGAAAATTGAATACTTTCCGCAATACCTGTTGCTATCACGCTTAAACCATTTCATTGCGATTTACACAGAGCGAGCACCCTGTCGCAGTATATTAAGTCGTCGATAGAAACAAGCATTGTCAGGACAATCAGCAGTCAAACAGTGTGAAATGCTACTGATGCCTTACAGCGCAAAAAGGCTGGTGACTAAAAAGTCACCAGCCATCAGCCTAATTGCTTAGGCTGCAACCAGAAAAGTTGGCTTATTTAACTTCAACTTCAGCGCCAGCTTCTTCCAGAGATTTTTTCAGTGCTTCTGCGTCGTCTTTGCTCACGCCTTCTTTCAGCGCAGCTGGAGCAGATTCTACCAGGTCTTTAGCTTCTTTCAGACCCAGGCCAGTTGCGCCACGTACTGCTTTGATAACAGCAACTTTGTTCGCGCCAGCAGCTTTCAGAATTACGTCGAATTCAGTTTTTTCTTCAGCAGCTTCAGCCGGGCCAGCAGCTACAGCTACAGCAGCAGCAGCAGAAACACCGAATTTTTCTTCCATTGCAGATACCAGCTCTACAACGTCCATTACGGACATAGCTGCAACTGCTTCAATGATTTGATCTTTAGTGATAGACATTTAAATTGTTCCTGAAAATCAGAATAAGTTTATACGTAAGCAAATGCTTTATAAAGATAACTGCGATTAAGCAGCTTCTTTCGCATCGCGTACAGCAGCCAGAGTGCGAACCAGTTTGCCAGCCGCAGCTTCTTTCATGGTTGCCATCAGGCGTGCAATTGCTTCTTCGTAGGTCGGCAGGGTTGCCAGGCGATCGATTTGCGATGCCGGGATCAACTCACCTTCAAAGGCTGCAGCTTTGACCTCAAATTTTGCATTCGCTTTCGCGAACTCTTTGAACAGACGAGCAGCAGCGCCCGGGTGTTCCATAGAGTATGCAATCAGGGTCGGACCAACAAACGTGTCTTTCAGGCACTCGAACTGAGTACCTTCAACTACGCGACGCAGCAGGGTGTTACGAACAACACGCATGTATACGCCAGCTTCACGACCTGCTTTACGCAGTTCAGTCATTTTGTCTACAGTAACGCCACGGGAATCCGCAACTACTGCAGACAGCGCGCCTTTGGCTACTTCGCTGACTTCAGCAACAATCGCTTGTTTGTCTTGAAGATTTAAAGCCATTAGCTTTGCTCCTGGATGTTTGCCGGAACTCATGTTCCGGAACTCACTTCACTCAACCCAACGGGAAGAGCGTCTTAATACGGTGAGCAGAAACAAGCCAGAGTATTAAAAATAATCTTAGCGTTCTGTCACCGTCTACGCAGGGGATTAAGTTTCTTGCGAAACACCTGCGGTCTTCGACGGAGGCCTGGATAGGCCAGGCTCCAACGAACAAATCTTTTAGCCGCTAACTTTCGTTAGCAAACGTGGGGGTAAGATTGTAGACAAAATCACCGCCCACGTAAAGGCATTAGTTTGCAGCAGCGCTCAGGCCAGCCTGGTCAACTGCAACACCTGCACCCATGGTGGTGGAGATGCTAACTTTCTTGATGTACACGCCTTTCGCCTGAGTTGGTTTAGCTTTTTTCAGCGCAACCAGCAGAGCTTCCAGGTTTTCTTTCAGTTTGTCAGCGTCAAAGTCCACTTTACCGATGGTGGTGTGGATGATGCCGTTTTTGTCGTTACGGTAACGAACCTGACCTGCTTTAGCGTTCTTAACCGCTTCAGCAACGTTAGGGGTTACAGTACCCACTTTCGGGTTTGGCATCAGGCCGCGTGGACCCAGAACCTGGCCCAGCTGGCCAACAACGCGCATTGCATCTGGAGAAGCAATAACAACGTCAAAGTTCATTTCGCCTTTTTTGATCTGATCAGCCAGATCTTCCATACCTACCAGTTCAGCGCCGGCAGCTTTAGCAGCTTCAGCGTTTGCACCCTGAGCAAATACAGCTACGCGAACGGAACGGCCAGTACCGTGTGGCAGTACAGTTGCGCCACGAACGTTCTGATCGGATTTACGAGCATCGATGCCCAGGTTAACGGCAACGTCAACGCTTTCAACGAACTTAGCAGTCGCCAGTTCTTTCAGCAGAGCAATAGCTTCGTTGATGTCGTACTGTTTGGTCGCATCAACTTTGTCACGGATCACGGACATGCGCTTGGTCAGTTTAGCCATTTCTTAGTCCTCCACTACCAGGCCCATGGAACGTGCAGTACCTTCGATGGAGCGAGTCATCGCTTCAATGTCGGCACCAGTCATGTCGGCAGCTTTGGTCTGCGCGATTTCCTGCAGCTGAGCGCGGGAAATTTTACCCACTTTGTCTTTGTTCGGTTTACCGGAACCAGACTTGATACCAGCCGCTTTCTTCAGCAGAACTGCTGCTGGAGGGGTTTTGGTAACGAAAGTGAAAGAACGGTCAGCGTAAACAGTGATTACGACTGGGATTGGCAGACCTTTTTCCAGGGATTCAGTTTTTGCGTTGAACGCTTTACAGAATTCCATGATGTTCACACCCTGCTGACCCAGAGCTGGACCAACTGGTGGACTTGGGTTCGCCATACCAGCTGCAACCTGCAGCTTGACGTAGGCTTGTACTTTCTTAGCCATTCTAAAATCCTCTGATTGGGTAATAGCGCCTCAAGGAGGCTCCCCGTGAATAAAATTCGTTTTACGGGCCGGGACCCATAAAAACAAAAGGCGCGAAATTGTATTCCAATCCCGCGCCTTGTGCAACGATTAAATCGTCGCTTTTTTGATCGCTGCTTAGGCTTTTTCTACCTGGGCAAAGTCCAGCTCTACCGGGGTCGCACGACCGAAGATAGAAACAGAAACTTTCAGGCGGGACTTCTCATAGTCCACTTCTTCAACCACGCCATTAAAGTCAGCAAACGGACCGTCATTAACACGAACCATTTCACCCGGTTCAAACAGCGTTTTCGGACGCGGCTTATCACCCACCTGCTGCAGGCGGTTCATAATCGCATCAACTTCTTTGTCGCTGATTGGCGCCGGACGGTCAGACGTGCCGCCGATAAAGCCCATCACACGCGGCACGCTGCGCACCAGGTGCCAGCTCGCGTCGTTCATAACCATCTGAACCAGCACGTAACCCGGGAAGAATTTGCGCTCGCTTTTGCGACGCTGGCCGCCACGGATCTCAACCACTTCTTCGGTCGGAACCATAACTTCGCCAAACAACTCTTCCATGTTGTGTAATTTGATATGCTCACGCAGCGACGTTGCTACGCGGCCTTCAAAACCGGAAAACGCCTGAACGACGTACCAGCGCTTTTTAGGGGCTTCAGACATCTCAGAACCTCAGGCCAGTGATAAAGGATACCAGGCGAACCAGAATACCATCCAGTCCCCACAGGATCAGTGACATTACAGCGGTTACCGCCGCTACGATCAGCGTGGTGTGCAATGTTTCCTGGCGAGTCGGCCAAATGACCTTGCGGACTTCGGTACGCGCTTCGCGGGCAAACGCAACGGTCGCTTTGCCTTTTGTCGTCAACAGCGCGACACCACCCGCCGCAGCAATCAGAATTACCACTGCAAGCGCGCGTAGCGGCAGCATCATGTCACGATAAAGATAGTTGCCGACAATCGCCACAATCAGCAGCACGGCTACAACTACCCATTTCATCGCTTCCAGGCCGCGCCCGCTCCCTTGAGCTTCGGTATTCGCACTCATAAACCAACCTGTCAGAAGTATTCTACAAACATTTTCACCCCGCGAGTGCGAGGCAAACCAATCGAAATGCTATTCGCTTTTCGTATTATACGCTCTCCGCAGAGCCTGTCTCAGCAATGATTATGACAAAATTAATCACTGATGAGCCAGGTTCTGATGTGAAAGCGTGCAAAAAGGGCATCAAATGATGCCCTTTTATTGCGCATTGCGTCAAATGTTATCAGCGATTAGCCGAGAACTTTAGCAACAACGCCCGCGCCAACGGTACGGCCGCCTTCACGGATTGCGAAACGCAGACCGTCGTCCATCGC
>NZ_JAAQOK010000095.1:0-3913 GCF_011683705.1 Enterobacter sp. 725m/11
AGATGTGTATAAGAGACAGCATTTATATAGTATTAATCATATTCATTTATGCTGCTGTTGAGAGTGGAAACATGTTTAAAATAACGATCTGCTTATTAACGTTTAATTCTGAAAGATTATTGCACGATGTTATTCCGCCTCTTTTAAAAATAGCGGATGAGATCGTCGTTGTAGATTCAGGCAGTACGGACAAAACACGTTTTATTTGTGAGAGCTATGGACTGCTCCCTGTCTATAAAAAATTTGGCTGGCATGGCGAGCAGATGAATCATGCCATATCCTTAGCCAGCAATGACTGGGTCCTGTGCATCGACAGTGATGAAATTCTTGACCAGGAAACAGTTGATGCTATTTCAGCGTTAAAAGCAGATGATGAGCCTGACCCCGGAACGGCATGGCGAATATGCCGCCACTGGTTTGTTCTGGGTAAAGAAGTCCGGACGATCTATCCTGTTTCATCCCCTGATTACCCTGTACGTCTTTTTAACCGTAAACAGTCCCGATTTAATAACAGACCGGTAGACGATCAGGTGGAAGGTTTTCTCCGTTGTGAACGTATTCCGGGCTATGTAAAACATGATACGTTTCCCACTCTGCATGAGCTTTTTAACAAATTAAATTGTTATACAACCCGTTTGGTACAATATCATAAAATACGCCCCTCTATCGGGCGCGGCATCATCAGTGCCATCGGGGCTTTTTTTAAATGGTATTTGTTTAGCGGCGCCTGGCGTCAGGGTAAAGTGGGGGTGGCGACAGGACTGTATGCCACAGCCTACAGCTTTTTGAAGTATTTCAAATCCTGGTATCTGCATCAGGAGAAAAAAGAGCCCGTTGCGAATGAGCAGACGGGCTCTCAGATTGCGAAATAAGCGTCAGGCTTTCTTGCCCCATCCCTGCCACTGCTGCTGGACGTATTTCACCAGCGTACTGTTACTGATGCTGTCTCCGATGACGGAGAAGACGCGGGTCGCGTAGACCGGTTCTAGCGGCTGCTTCGGTACACAGCGCTTCACGCCGCGGAACGGGTTACGCGGTGCCGTCGGGACGGGCTGCGCAGAATTCGGCGTAGAGGTATCCACCTGCGGCTCGTTCAGCAGATCGCTCGGGCGTACCAGCGTGATATCGGCAGGTAAGGTCGGCAGCATTTGCTGTAAAACGCGAACGGTAGACGGATGCGGGTGCCCGATGGCAATCGCCGAACCGTTACGGCGCGCCAGCTGTACCGCGCGGTTGAACTGCACGCGGATATCCGCTTCGTTCTGGGAGTCGTCCAGGAAGACTTTGCGCTTAATGACCTTCACACCCGTACCCTGAGCGGCACGCATCGCCTGGCTGTTGCCAATGGTCATGCTGTCGAGGAAATAGAGATTGTAACGCTCCAGCGCCTGCATCACCTTCAGCATACCGTACAGGCTGGAGGTCATCGCGCTACCCATATGGTTGTTCAGACCCACGGCATACGGCACCTTGTTGTAGGCGTCGCGGATGATGCGTTCGATCTCATCGCTGCTCATATCCGGGCGCAGGGTGTCTTTTTCCAGCGGCTGCTTGCTGAGCGGTGCCATCGGAAGATGGATGAGGACCTGGTGGCCGCTATTGTTCGCTTTGGTCGCCATTTCATGCGCGTGAGGCGCATTCGGCAGGACGGCGACGGAGATGGCTGATGGCATCGCCAGCACCTGATTTTCATAGTGTGGTCGATAACCGAAGTCATCAATCACGATGGCGAGTTTACCTGCATATACCGGTGCAGCCAGCGCCAGTGCGCTGACGACGGAGAGAACCATTCGACGAAATTGAAGCAAAACTTATCTTCCCAACCACGGCTGTGGATTGACCGCCTGACCCTGACGACGAATTTCGAAATAGAGTGACGGGCGGCCCTGACCGCCACTGCTGCCCACAAGGGCGATGGGTTGGCCGGCGCGCACCTGGGTGCCGACGCTGACCAGCGCGCTCTGGTTGTAGCCGTAAAGACTCATGTCGCCTTTACCATGCTCGACCACCACCACCAGCCCGTAACCCTGCAGCCAGTCGGCCAGAATCACGCGGCCATCGGCGATGGCTTTCACTTCGCTACCTTCAGACGCACCGATAACGATCCCTTTCCAACGTAGCTCACCCTGCAGCTGTTCGCCATAGCGATGCAGAATAGTGCCGCGAACGGGCCAGTAGGCCTGACCGCGCGGGGAACCCAGACCGCCGGTACGCGACATCAGGGAGCGTTCGCTTTCGCTTGGCTTGTAGGTGGTCCCTTTCCGGGAGGCTTCCTGCTGCTTGTCGCGAACCGCCTGCGCCTCGCGGGCCTCTTTTTCGGCGCGCGCCTTCGCTGCGGCTTCCGCACGGGCAATGCTGTTACGCAGTTTTGATTCGTTGGCGCGCATTTCGCTCAGCTGGCTCTGTCCTGCCTGAATGGAGGACTCAAGACCCGACAGCGTTTTCTTGCGTTCGTTACGGGCCTGCTCAAGTTTCGCCTGCTGCGCTTTTTGTTCGTAGAGCAACGTCTGCTGCTGGCTCTGCTTCTCTTCCAGCTCCGCTTTTTGGGTGGAAACCTCTTCACGCGTCTGCTTCAGCTGTGCAATGGTCTCCTGACGCGCCTGGTTCAGATATCCGAAATAGGCCTGCAGACGCTGGCCGCGCTGGCTCTCTTCACCGCTGAGGATCAGCTGGAGTCCGGTATGTTCACCCTGGCGGAATGCGGCATCCAGCTGTGCTGCGAGGTTGCGCTCCTGCGCATCACGCTGGCGCTCCAGTTTGGCAATCGACGCATTCATCTCGTCGATCTGTTTGTTCAACTGGGTGAGGGTGTTTTGCGTTTCACGGAGTTTACGTGCGGCAGCGGAGATGGCCTCTTCCTGCTGCTTAAGCTGGGCGAGCAGGGTGGCGCGCTGCTGTTGCTGCTGGCGTACCGCACGCTCTTTGGCGGCGATATCGGCCTGAATGGATTTCAGCTGGTCGCGGTCATCCGCGTGTGCGGATGCGGCGCACAGCAATACGCCAGCGCTGAGTGCGCTGGCGCAAAGCAGAGGTCTGACTGATAGCCTAAGCGGCTTCACGACCCATGTGATTGAAAAAATCGCCTTTCCCCTCATGGGGAGCGATTATTCCACGATGAACAGCGGCTTACCAGTCATCTCTTCAGGGATCGGCATACCCATCAGCGACAACATGGTTGGCGCGATGTCGGAAAGCTTGCCGCCTTCTACTGCTTTCACTGATTTATCACCCACATAAATCAGTGGAACAGGCAGGTTGGTATGGGCGGTATGCGCCTGACCGGTTGCCGGGTCACGCATCTGCTCGGCGTTACCGTGGTCAGCGGTGATCAGCAGCTGGCCGCCAACGGACTCAACCGCTTTCGCAACCTGCTCAACGCAGTGGTCCAGCGCTTCAACCGCCTTCACTGCCGCTTCCATTACGCCGGTATGGCCGACCATGTCGCCGTTCGGGTAGTTACAGATGATGGTGTCGTACTTGCCGCTTTCGATGGCCGCGACCAGTTTTTCAGTCAATTCCGCAGAGCTCATCTCTGGCTGCAGATCGTAAGTCGCGACTTTCGGCGAGTTGATCAGAATGCGCTCTTCGCCTTTGAACGGCTCTTCAACGCCGCCGTTAAAGAAGAAGGTCACGTGCGCGTATTTTTCCGTTTCGGAAATACGCAGCTGCGTTTTGTCGTTCTTCGCCATCCACTCACCGAAGGTGTTAGCCAGCGAGGCTGGTGGGTAAGCGCAAGGGGCGTTGATATCTGCCGCGTATTCGGTCAGCTGGATGAAGTCGATGTTCACCACTTTCTTACGGGCAAAACCGTCGAAGTCGCTGTTGACGAACGCACGGGTGATTTCGCGCGCGCGGTCAGCGCGGAAGTTCATGAAGATCAGCGCGTCGCCATCTCTGTCTCTTATACACATCT
>NZ_JAAQOK010000096.1:0-3393 GCF_011683705.1 Enterobacter sp. 725m/11
TGCGAGGTGGCGTATATTACGCTTTCCTCTTTCAGAGTCAACCCGTTATTTCAGGATTTTTTCTCTTCAACCGACCGCGTTGTTCGTGAAGTGATTCACATCCGCCGTGTCGATGGAGGCGCATTATAGGGAGTTCTCCGCAGGCCGCAACCGCTAAATGACAGAAAAATGACTGACTGCTGCATTCCCCAGCAAAACCCCTCCTTATACCCTTTTACGCACAGAGTTATCCACAGCGCTTCGAAAAAGTGAAAATATGCGAGCGTTGCGCAAACGTTTTCGTTAAAATGCTCGCGCTTAACAAGGAGGCCTCGTCAGGTGTGTTAGATGAGTTTTTCGCTGGAAAATTCATCTAACGCTCTCTGTAATCGTGAAATCCAGGGGATTTACCATGCAACAACGTCGTCCAGTCCGCCGCGCTCTGCTCAGTGTTTCTGATAAAGCCGGTATCGTCGAATTCGCTCAGGCACTTTCCGCACGCGGTGTAGAGCTGCTTTCTACAGGCGGTACCGCTCGCCTGTTAGCAGATAAAGGTCTGCCGGTAACCGAAGTGTCCGACTACACCGGTTTCCCGGAAATGATGGATGGACGCGTCAAAACCCTGCATCCGAAAGTGCACGGCGGCATTCTGGGTCGTCGCGGTCAGGACGACGGCATTATGGAACAGCATGATATCGCGCCTATCGATATGGTTGTTGTTAACCTCTACCCGTTTGCCCAGACCGTCGCCCGCGAAGGCTGCTCTCTGGAAGATGCGGTTGAGAATATTGATATCGGCGGTCCAACCATGGTGCGCTCCGCGGCGAAGAACCATAAAGATGTGGCCATCGTGGTGAAGAGCAGCGACTACAGCGCTATTATTAATGAGATGGATGCTAACGACGGCTCCCTCACTCTCGAAACGCGTTTCGACCTCGCCATCAAAGCCTTCGAACACACCGCCGCGTACGACAGCATGATCGCCAACTACTTCGGTAGCCTGGTTCCTGCCTACCATGGTGAAAGCAAAGATCCTTCTGGCCGCTTCCCGCGCACCCTGAACCTGAACTTCATTAAGAAGCAGGATATGCGTTACGGTGAGAACAGCCACCAGCAGGCTGCCTTCTATATAGAAGAAGAGGTAAAGGAAGCCTCCGTTGCGACCGCCCAGCAGGTTCAGGGCAAAGCCCTTTCCTATAACAACATTGCCGACACCGACGCCGCGCTGGAATGCGTGAAAGAGTTCAGCGAGCCGGCCTGCGTTATCGTCAAGCACGCCAACCCATGCGGCGTTGCGGTAAGCTCCTCTATTCTGGATGCCTACGATCGCGCCTACAAAACCGACCCGACCTCCGCATTCGGCGGCATTATTGCCTTCAACCGCGAGCTGGATGCGGAAACCGCGCAGGCCATTATCTCCCGCCAGTTTGTCGAAGTGATCATCGCGCCGTCCGCGTCCGAAGAAGCGCTGAAAATCACCTCGGCGAAACAGAACGTGCGCGTACTGGTTTGCGGCCAGTGGGCGGAGCGCGTGCCGGGCCTGGACTTCAAGCGCGTGAACGGCGGTCTGCTGGTTCAGGATCGCGATTTGGGTATGGTGACAGAAGCCGACCTGCGCGTGGTGACCAAACGTCAGCCGACCGAACAGGAGCTGCGCGACGCGCTGTTCTGCTGGAAAGTGGCGAAGTTCGTGAAGTCTAACGCCATTGTCTACGCCAAAGAGAACATGACCATCGGGATAGGCGCAGGCCAGATGAGCCGCGTTTACTCTGCGAAAATTGCCGGTATCAAAGCAGGCGACGAAGACCTGGAAGTGAAAGGCTCCGCCATGGCCTCTGACGCCTTCTTCCCATTCCGTGACGGTATCGATGCTGCGGCTGCGGTGGGCATCACCTGTGTGATCCAGCCTGGCGGCTCTATCCGCGACGACGAGGTGATTGCCGCTGCCGACGAACACGGCATCGCAATGATCTTCACCGACATGCGCCACTTCCGCCATTAATTCCCGGAGCAGAAAATGAAAGTATTAGTGATTGGTAACGGCGGGCGCGAGCACGCTCTGGCGTGGAAAGCGGCGCAGTCTCCGCAGGTTAAAACCGTCTTCGTGGCACCGGGTAACGCCGGTACCGCACTGGAGCCCGCGCTGCAGAACGTGGCTATCGGCGTGACCGATATCCCGGCGCTGCTGAGCTTTGCCCAGACCGAGAACATCGATCTGACCATCGTCGGCCCGGAAGCGCCGCTGGTAATTGGCGTGGTGGATGCGTTCCGCGCAGCGGGCCTGAAAATCTTCGGTCCAACGGAAGGTGCAGCGCAGCTGGAAGGCTCCAAAGCCTTCACCAAAGATTTCCTCGCGCGTCATAACATTCCGACGGCGGAGTATCAGAACTTCACCGACGTCGAGCCCGCGCTGGCTTACCTGCGTGAAAAAGGCGCGCCGATTGTCATCAAAGCCGACGGTCTGGCCGCCGGGAAAGGCGTGATCGTGGCGATGACGCTCGAAGAAGCCGAAGCGGCCGTTCAGGATATGCTGGCAGGCAACGCCTTTGGCGATGCGGGCCACCGCATCGTGATCGAAGAGTTCCTCGACGGCGAAGAGGCGAGCTTTATCGTAATGGTCGACGGCGAGCACGTTCTGCCGATGGCCACCAGCCAGGATCACAAGCGCGTTGGCAATGGCGATACCGGCCCCAACACCGGCGGGATGGGCGCTTACTCCCCTGCTCCCGTTGTTACCGATGAGGTGCATCAGCGCACCATGGACCGCATCATCTGGCCTACCGTGAAGGGCATGGCGGCGGAAGGCAATACCTACACCGGTTTCCTCTACGCGGGCCTGATGATTGACAAGCAGGGTAACCCGAAGGTGATTGAATTCAACTGCCGCTTCGGCGATCCGGAAACCCAGCCGATCATGCTGCGCATGAAATCCGACCTGGTGGATCTGTGCCTGGCGGCCTGCGAAGGCAAGCTGGACGAGAAAACCTCAGAGTGGGACGAGCGTGCGTCTCTGGGCGTGGTGATTGCTGCGGGTGGCTATCCGGGGAACTACAGCACCGGAGATGAGATCCACGGCCTGCCGCTGGAAGAGATTGACGGCGCGAAGGTGTTCCACGCCGGTACGAAGCTGGCTGACGATGACCGCGTGCTCACCAACGGCGGCCGCGTGCTGTGTGCGACCGCGCTGGGTCAGACCGTAGCAGAAGCGCAGAAACGCGCCTATGCGCTGATGGCGGATATTCACTGGAACGGCAGCTTCAGCCGTCAGGATATCGGTTATCGTGCTATTGCGCGGGAGCAGGGGGAGTAATTTCCCCTCACCCTAACCCTCTCCCTCTGTACGGTCCGGGGACATAGTGAACACTTGTTCGGGGACATGGTAGACACTTACAACTGAGGCATAAGAACCCGTTT
>NZ_JAAQOK010000097.1:0-2987 GCF_011683705.1 Enterobacter sp. 725m/11
TCCGTCGTCGGCAGCGTCAGATGTGTATAAGAGACAGTGACATCGCCGATAGCACGCAGCGCATCGGCTCGATTACCTCCCTGATTAACGACATCGCTTTCCAGACCAATATCCTGGCGCTGAATGCGGCCGTTGAAGCGGCAAGAGCCGGCGAGCAGGGGAAAGGCTTTGCCGTGGTCGCGGGGGAAGTTCGCCACCTTGCCAGCCGCAGCGCGAATGCGGCTAACGATATCCGCAAGCTGATTGATGCCAGCGCCAGCAGGGTACAGTCCGGCTCGGAGCAGGTGCACGCCGCAGGCCGCACGATGGATGACATTGTCGAGCAGGTGAAAAACGTCACGCAGCTCATCGCGCAGATCAGCCACTCGACGTCCGAACAGGCGACCGGGTTGTCAGAGCTAACCCGCGCGGTGGCGGAACTGGACAGCATTACGCAAAAAAATGCCGACCTGGTCGAGGAGAGCGCGCACATCTCTGCCATGGTGAAACACCGCGCCGGGCGTCTTAAGGATGCGGTGACGGTGCTCCATTGAGCCAGTAATGTTCCGGAAAAGTCGTTTATACCGTAAGGAATAAACGGCTTTTTTATTTGTGGTTGTGACTATTAATGTTTTTTATTGTTAATGAGATATTAAATAACTAAAGAAAGTGCCTCAGTTATTTATTCCTGCCTAAGTCAGTTTTCCCCGATGCTATTTTGCAAAACCCTGTTCTGGTGGTCTGGTAACGATCGATGGGGCGGAATTAATAGCCTCTACCTATCCATTGTGATGGTTATGAAATAAAAAAACGATCAAAGTCATAAAGTTAGCGGATTCGTTACCGATAACAGCGATCGTCTGAGAAATAATCACATCGATGGAGTAAATATGTTCTTACATGACGTAAAGATCGGCACGAAATTATTTCTGGCGTTTGGATTCTTTATTGTCCTGATGGTGATCAGCGCCAGTATGTCCTTACTGAGCCTGAACCGGGCTAACAACGGGATGCAATCCATCATTACCCATGATTATCCCACCACGGTTAAAGCGAACCAGTTAATCGACAACTTCCAGGAATTTATTAGCACTCAGCAGCTCATGCTGCTGGATGAACAGGGAACGTACACGGCACAGTCGCAGCAGCATCTTAAAGAGATCAGCGAGCATATCACGGTGATTTTGGGCGAGCTGAATACGGTGTTGCAGGACCCGAAATCGCAGCAGGTCCTTGCCGAGATCCGCGACGTTCGTCAGCAGTATCTGGACTCGCGCTATCGCATTTTGCAGGCGGTGCAGAATAATGACCGTGCGGGTGCTATCCAGGAGATGATGACCCATACCCTCACCGTGCAGCAGGCCTATAAAGCTAAAGTGCAGGAGCTGATTGCGATTCAGAACCATGAGATGCAGAGCGCGGGGGCGCAGGTGGAAGGAGACTTCAGGTCCAGCCGACTGCTGCTGATCCTGATCACCCTCTTTAGCGTCGCCGCTGGCAGCCTGATTGGCTGGTTTATCGTGCGCGCTATTACCCGCCCACTCGGCGAGGCGGTGAATTTTGCCAATGCCATTTCAGAGGGCGACCTGACGGGCAGCATCACGCCGCACGGCAAAGACGAAACGGGCCTATTGCTGCACGCGCTGATGGAGATGAAAAACCGCCTGCTGGATATTGTGCAGCAGGTGCAAACAGGCTCGGAGAATATCTCCAGCGCAGCCGCGCAGATTGTCGCCGGTAACCAGGATCTTGCCGCGCGCACCGAGGAGCAGGCAAGTTCGGTTGAACAGACCGCCGCCTCGATGGAGCAGATCACCGCGACGGTGAAAAACACCGCCTCGCACACCGGAGAAGCGACTAATCTCTCGGCAGATGCCGCCACGGTGGTCAAAAACAACGGGGAGATGATGAAGCAGGTGACCAGCAAAATGCGCCTGATTAACGAGACGTCGAACCGGATGTCCGACATTATCGACCTGATCGACGCCATTGCGTTCCAGACCAACATTCTGGCGCTCAACGCAGCGGTGGAAGCCGCCCGTGCCGGTGAGCACGGTCGCGGCTTCGCGGTCGTGGCGGGGGAAGTGCGCCAGCTTGCCCAGAAGAGCGCGTCGTCTGCCAGTGAAATTCGCGAGCTGATCGAGAGCTCCACCAGCCAGACCCAGGATGGGATGAATTTGGTGGAAAAAGCGAGTGCGTTGATCAACGGCATGGTCGGCAACGTGGAGGAGATGGACACGATCCTGCGCGAGATCCGCCAGGCCAGCCACGAGCAGACGGAGGGGATCTCGCAGATCAACAGCGCGATTGGCCTGATTGATGCCACCACCCAGCAGAACTCTGCGCTGGTGGAGGAGTCCGTCGCGGCGGCGGCATCCCTTAACGAGCAGGCGATGCACCTGAAAGAGCTGGTTCGCGTATTCCGAGTGAGCGAGCACGCGCCGGCTTAATCCAGCTGGGAGATCTCCAGCGCCGCGCGGTCGATTATGCCGATAATCTGCTTGAGCTGCGCGTCGCTGAGCTCTCCCTGATTTACCTTCAGGTCTAACACCGCTTTAAAGTTATCCAGCGCCCGCTTCATCTGCGGGTTTTTGCGCAGCTCAAAGCCGACGCTGCGCGCCTTAATACGCACCTGGATCTGTTCCAGCTGTTCCCGGTTTTCGTCCAGCCAGCGTTGTCCTTCAGCGGTAATCGCAATCTTCTTACGACCGCTCTCTTCTTCCGTAATGGTGATAAAGGTTTGATCCTGCAGATAATCCAGCGTCGGGTAGATCACACCGGGGCTCGGCGTGTAGTTCCCCTGGGTCAGGTTCTCGATCTCTTTGATCAGCTCATAGCCGTGGCTGGCGCTGCGGGTCAGGATATCCAGAATCACCAGTCGCAGGTCGCCGTGGCCGAAAAAGCGCGGTCGGCGTCCACCGCCGTCGTGTTCATGTCGCATGTTATGTCTCTTAATTTGATATATCTAAACTATATCTAAGATATATTCCTGTCTCTTATACACATCT
>NZ_JAAQOK010000098.1:0-2974 GCF_011683705.1 Enterobacter sp. 725m/11
TCCGTCGTCGGCAGCGTCAGATGTGTATAAGAGACAGGCTAAATACATTAATATTTGGGATGTATTTTTCGATTGTATGGGGTGGGCTTTTGTTAGCCTTGCTATTATTACTTGATATCTTCGAGGTTAAAATATTTCTAATGTATTCTTTCTCGGCAGGTATTCTTTTTGGTATATCAATGAGTATTTACCATTTATGGCGCAGAGTGGTAAATCAATTGCCTGAATGGGACGATTTATAATGGGTTGTAGATAATATTTGGATATGCAGTTACTTAGGTAGCGAAAATACACTGCATATCCTTTTTTAAACCAATAACTTGTATTTGACTTTTTTATAATATTAAATCATCGTCGACCATTACATCTCTGACAAATCGAACAGGATAAGTCATTTCAATAGTATGGCCATCAATATAATGATTGATCATGTCAAATGTATAATACAAGTAAGGTATGCTTTGAATTTGCGTTGAACTCCAATAAGGCGATGCTCCTTCACCATTATCTTGGGGTATGTCAAAATATGATTTGAAAAGGTCATTTTTAAGACAGCTATTTGAAGATAGTAAAGATAATTCCTCGATATTTGGCAGTCTCCACCCATTCCCTTGTTTTGTTGCTTCTCCAAAAGCTGTACTCAAATTAAGGGGAGTTGGTTCTCCAGTACATCCATTCTCTTTATTCCATTGCATGCCGAAAGTGCAAGCCTGCCATTCTAGGTTGTTTTTAATATCTATCACTGTCGAATTCTCGGTGATGAAATCACACTGAGCATATGTAGACAAACTACTCATAGCTAATGATAAATAGATGAAGATTTTCATTGTTTTCATGATGAAATTTAAGCCATCACAATGAAGTGATGGCTACAGTTAAGTTTATTTAAGGTTATCAATTGCGATTCTTGAAGCTTCTGCGATTACTTTATCCTCATGCTTGGCTTCTTTTTCGTTTTTTGTAGTGTATACAGAAATTATAAGAGGAGCTCGGTTCTTTGGCCAGACTACCGCATAATCATTTGCCGTACCGTATGCACCGCAACTACCAGTTTTATCGCCAACTACCCAATCGCTTGGTACGCTAGCACGAATACGCGCTGCACCGGTTGTGTTACCCTTTAACCATGTCTGATAGGTTTCCTTTTCACGCTCATTGAGTATGTTACCCAGTGCAAGGGTTTTCAGGCTCTTAGCTACTGCTGCAGGTGTAGATGTGTCACGTTCATCGCCAGGAATAGCTGTGTTTAGATCTAACTCCCAACGATCGAGTCTAAAATCTTTATCTCCAATCGACCGCATGAATTTAGTCATACCCTCAGGACCACCGATATATCGTTCAAGGATAATATTAGTAGCACCATTGTCGCTATATTGTAAAGCTGCAGCAGCCATATCACCTAATGACATTCCATTATCTTTATATTTAGTTGTGATGGGTGAATGGAACTCTAAACTTCTTGTATTATAATTCACGATCTGATTAAGATTTAGTTGATTATCTTGAGAGCCTTTTAATACAGCAGCAGCTAAAAAACCTTTGAAAGAACTACATAATGGGAATCGTTCATTTGCTTTGTATGAAAATGATTTGCCTGAGCCAGTGTCTAAAGCGTAGACACCAATTCTACCATTGAAATCTGTTTCAAGGTCTTTAATCTCATCGATGCCCTTTGTATTGGCCTGTGAGAAAAATGATATTGAAACTAAACAAGAGCTAAACAAGATGGCTATTCTACTTGGTTTTACATTAAGTGACATGGTTTTACCTTATATACAATTTTCTATATTAACTAGGACATGGCGGGTATTAACTTTCAACAGAGGGCGATTATACAGTTGTTATTTTTTCTTTGAAGCAATATAATTTTTATACAGCCATAACTTTTTCTTTGGGTTACTATGCGTGCCAGATTACCTTTAAATGCATTACGAGCTTTTGAAGCTTCTGCAAGATATCTAAATTTTACTAAAGCCGGACTAGAGCTTCATGTAAGCCAGGCCGCCGTAAGCCAGCAGGTAAGAACACTTGAACAGATGCTTGGTGTGGCTCTTTTTACAAGAGTACCGCGTGGGTTACAGTTGACAGACGAAGGCCTGCATCTTTTGCCTTCGATTACAGAAGCTTTGCAGATGATGAGTTCTGCCATGGATAAATTCCATGAAGGTAAGATTAAAGAAGTGCTTACTATTGCTGTCGTTGGGACTTTTGCAATAGGTTGGCTTCTTCCTCGGATTACTGAGTTCCTTAATGAAAATCCATGGATTGATATTAGAATTTTAACGCATAATAACGTTGTCAATCTAGCTGCAGAAGGTATTGATGCATCTATTAGATTTGGATCAGGCGGCTGGATTAATACGGAAAATATTTTACTCTTTCAGGCGCCGCATACAGTATTATGTTCCCCGGAAACATCCAAGAAACTGTGCATTCCATCAGACTTAAAAAAAGTTTGCTTACTGCGCTCCTATCGAAAGGATGAATGGAATAATTGGTTTAAAGCTGCTGGGATCGACTCTTGGACTGTTAACGGGCCTATCTTTGATTCTACCAGACATATGATAGATGCTGTAAAATTAGGTGATTATGCAGCATTAGTTCCTTATCATATGTTTCAAAAAGAATTAAATGAGCGCTCCGTAGCAAAACCTTTTGAAATTTATGCCACGCTTGGCGGTTATTGGCTGACTTTACAGAAATCTCGGGTTAATCATAATAGTGAAGCACTTAATGTTTTTAAGGAATGGATTATCGAGCATAGCAGAGAGTTTGTACTTAAATCCTAATCTCTGCTAAAGATATATCAATGCTTATTATTTAAGTAATCGTACCAAAAACTTCTCTTACCTTTATAATTGACTGTTGTAAGACATCTGATGATATGCCGGCTAATTTTTTTTGAATCAATGTTTAAGATTTCACTAACTTGATAATCTGTCTCTTATACACATCTGACGCTGCCGACGACGGA
>NZ_JAAQOK010000099.1:0-2881 GCF_011683705.1 Enterobacter sp. 725m/11
TCCGTCGTCGGCAGCGTCAGATGTGTATAAGAGACAGTCTCACGCTTCAATTAAACAACAAAAACAAAACATAAATTTAACAACCATCTTCCGATACGAGGTCCCTATGAAGCCTGAAGAATTCCGCGCTGATGCCAAACGTCCGTTAACCGGCGAAGAGTATTTAAAAAGCCTGCAGGATGGACGCGAGATTTATATCTACGGCGAGCGCGTTAAGGACGTCACCACCCACCCGGCGTTTCGCAATGCGGCGGCGTCCATCGCCCAGATGTACGACGCCCTGCACAAGCCGGACATGCAGGACACGCTGTGCTGGGGCACCGACACCGGCAGCGGCGGCTACACCCACAAATTTTTCCGCGTGGCGAAAAGCGCCGACGACCTGCGCCAGCAGCGCGACGCCATCGCCGAGTGGTCACGCCTGAGCTACGGCTGGATGGGCCGCACGCCGGACTACAAAGCGGCGTTCGGCTGCGCGCTGGGAGCGAACCCTGCCTTCTACGGTCAGTTCGAGCAGAACGCCCGGAACTGGTACACCCGCATTCAGGAAACCGGCCTGTACTTTAACCACGCCATCGTCAACCCGCCGATCGACCGCCACAAGCCGGCGGACGAGGTGAAGGACGTCTACATCAAGCTGGAGAAAGAGACCGATGCCGGGATTATCGTCAGCGGTGCGAAAGTCGTCGCAACCAACTCGGCGTTGACCCATTACAACATGATCGGTTTTGGCTCCGCGCAGGTGATGGGCGAAAACCCGGACTTCGCGCTGATGTTCGTCGCCCCCATGGATGCCGAAGGCGTGAAGCTGATCTCCCGCGCCTCGTACGAGATGGTGGCAGGCGCGACCGGATCTCCGTATGACTACCCGCTCTCCAGCCGCTTCGACGAGAACGACGCGATCCTGGTGATGGATAACGTGCTGATCCCGTGGGAAAACGTGCTGATCTACCGCGATTTCGACCGCTGCCGTCGCTGGACGATGGAGGGCGGCTTCGCCCGCATGTACCCGCTGCAGGCCTGCGTACGTCTGGCGGTGAAGCTCGACTTCATCACCGCCCTGCTGAAGAAATCCCTGGAGTGCACCGGTACCCTTGAGTTCCGCGGCGTGCAGGCGGATCTCGGCGAAGTGGTGGCCTGGCGCAATATGTTCTGGGCGCTGAGCGACTCCATGTGCTCCGAAGCCACGCCGTGGGTGAACGGCGCGTACCTGCCGGACCACGCGGCGCTGCAAACCTACCGCGTGATGGCCCCGATGGCCTACGCGAAGATCAAGAACATCATCGAACGTAACGTGACCTCCGGGCTGATTTATCTGCCGTCCAGCGCGCGGGACCTGAACAACCCGCAGATCGACCAGTATCTGGCGAAGTACGTGCGCGGCTCCAACGGAATGGATCACGTCGAACGCATCAAGATTTTGAAACTGATGTGGGACGCCATCGGCAGCGAGTTTGGGGGGCGTCACGAGTTGTACGAAATCAACTACTCCGGCAGCCAGGATGAGATCCGCCTGCAATGCCTGCGTCAGGCGCAAAGCTCCGGGAATATGGACAAGATGATGGCAATGGTCGACCGCTGCATGTCCGAGTACGACCAGCACGGCTGGACCGTGCCGCACCTGCACAACAACAGCGATATCAACATGCTCGACAAGCTGCTGAAATAGCGCAGCGGGAGGTTACAATGCATTCAGATGAACAACGCCTGCGTTTTCGCGACGCAATGAGCAGCCTGTCGGCGGCGGTCAATGTGGTCACCACCGAGGGCGACGCCGGACGCTGCGGCATTACCGCCACCGCCGTCTGCTCGGTGACGGATACCCCGCCGTCGGTCATGGTCTGCATTAACGCCAACAGCGCCATGAACCCGGTCTTTCAGGGCAACGGCAGGCTGTGCGTCAACGTGCTGAACCACGAGCAGGAGATCATGGCCCGCCACTTCGCCGGGATGACCGGGATGGCAATGGAGGAGCGCTTTGCCCTCTCCTGCTGGCAGAAAGGCCCGCTGGGGCAGCCGGTGCTGAAAGGCGCGCTGGCGAGCCTGGAAGGCGAGATTACCCAGGTGCAAACCATCGGCACGCATCTGGTTTATCTTGTCGAAGTGAAAAACATCATCCTGAGTGACGCGGGACACGGCCTGATCTACTTTAAGCGCCGTTTCCACCCGGTGATGATGGAGATGGAAGCCGTCGTGTGATCCCCCTCGCGCTGGCCTTTTTTCGGGCCAGCGCCGCTTTCTACAAAAATTCCTAAGGTTTCCGCTAAATCACGCCGTTATATATCCATAAGAGAAATTTTCTGTGCCTGAATACTGACATCTCCGGTCAGTGCTTTTGCATTGTTCAGCGCATACCCAATATACAGGAAGACCTTATGGCTAAAACGACGCGGAGCCGCTCGGCTGAACGTCTGGTCGATATTCTCCTTGAGCTACATTTACACGGGGTGGTAAACCGCAGTGCGCTAATGGAGAAATTTAAAATTACCGAGCGTACCGTCTACCGGGATTTAAATGCGCTCTCGCCCATTGTTGAACATACCGGTAACGGGCTATATCGACTGATCCACTCCGCCCAATCTCCCGGCGGGCAGGGATTACATCATGCCCTGGCTAACTTCCTGAATGCCGATAATTTTTTCCCTGAAAGAAATACGGACTTCTGGCAAAAGCTGGAGGCACGCGTCGACGAAAACCATATTCTTATCCTCGGTAATGACGCAGAGCACACGGTGCAGCGTGATATCCGCCGCCATTTAGCGAAAATCGAGAAATCGATTAAGAACCATAATGTCTGTCAGATCGTTTATAAGGGTAAAACCCGTCTGATTAATCCCTATAAACCTGTCTCTTATACACATCTGACGCTGCCGA
This sequence comes from Enterobacter sp. 725m/11, assembly GCF_011683705.1. NCBI lineage: Bacteria > Pseudomonadati > Pseudomonadota > Gammaproteobacteria > Enterobacterales > Enterobacteriaceae > Enterobacter > Enterobacter sp. 725m/11. The sequence continues at coordinate 2,875 of NZ_JAAQOK010000099.1, forward strand.
CGACGGA
>NZ_JAAQOK010000009.1:0-109727 GCF_011683705.1 Enterobacter sp. 725m/11
TCCGTCGTCGGCAGCGTCAGATGTGTATAAGAGACAGCTATAATTTCACTCTTGTATCGGCAAAAGAAGCTATTGCTGCTAAGTTTTTGCTAGATGACCCTTGGGGAGGAATAAAAGATCATCCTCTCAAAGAAGGTATTTTTTAAATTAATACTATCAGGGGAATTTATCTCGAAAAAAAATCCACGCCAAAGCGTGGATTTTTCCCATTAAAAACAAATCAAACGTTAAACAGGAAGTTCATCACGTCGCCATCTTTAACGATATAATCTTTCCCTTCCGCACGCATCTTGCCTGCTTCTTTCGCGCCTTGCTCACCCTTGTAAGTGATAAAGTCTTCAAACGCGATAGTCTGCGCACGAATAAAGCCTTTCTCGAAGTCAGTGTGTATTTTACCAGCCGCCTGAGGCGCAGTTGCACCTACAGGGATGGTCCACGCACGCACTTCTTTAACGCCAGCGGTGAAGTAGGTCTGCAGGTTCAGCAGCTCATAGCCCGCGCGGATCACGCGGTTCAGGCCCGGCTCTTCCAGACCCAACTCGGCCATGAACTCTTCACGGTCGGCGTCGTCCAGCTCGGCGATATCGGACTCAACGGCTGCGCAAACCGCCACAACCACAGAACCTTCTGCCGCGGCGATTTCACGGACTTTGTCCAGGTACGGATTGTTCTCGAAACCGTCTTCGTTAACGTTGGCGATGTACATGGTTGGCTTCAGGGTCAGGAAGCTCAGGTATTTGATCGCCGCTTTGTCTTCGTCAGTCAGGTTTTTCAGCGCTCGCAGCATGCCCGCGTTTTCCAACTGTGGCAGGCATTTTTCCAGCGCAGCCAGTTCCGCTTTCGCGTCCTTGTCGCCGCCTTTGGCTTTCTTCTGCACGCGGTGAATTGCACGTTCGCAGGTGTCGAGGTCAGAGAGCGCCAGCTCGGTGTTGATAACGTCGATATCGTCAGCCGGATCCACTTTGTTGTTTACGTGGATGATGTTGTCGTTCTCGAAGCAGCGCACAACGTGGCCGATCGCTTCAGTTTCACGGATGTTGGTCAGGAACTGGTTGCCCAGGCCTTCACCTTTGGATGCGCCTTTTACCAGGCCCGCGATGTCCACGAACTCCATGGTGGTTGGCAGAATGCGCTGCGGCTTCACGATTTCCGCAAGCTGGTCCAGACGCGGGTCCGGCATTGGCACCACGCCGGTGTTCGGTTCGATGGTACAGAACGGGAAGTTCGCCGCTTCGATACCCGCTTTGGTAAGCGCGTTAAACAGGGTGGATTTGCCCACGTTTGGCAGACCGACGATACCGCATTTGAATCCCATTTCTAAATCACCTTAATATCTTGATAATCAATCCGTTAACGATAACCGATTGATGAAAAGTAAATAACTACGCCTATTATACACGTAACCCGCATGACGCGCGGTAAAAAAGCCGTATCGGGCGGATTATTGCGCTTTGAAAGCGTGTAAGCGATTTGTCGCTTTGGTTAAGCCGTCTTGCAGCCAGATTTCAGTGCAGCGCGCCGCTTCGTCTACCGCCTCGTCAATCAGTTTTTGTTCGGAAACCGGGGGTTTACCGAGCACGAAACCGACAACTTTGTTTTTATCGCCCGGATGGCCGATTCCCACGCGCAAACGGTGGAAATTCGGGTTATTGCCCAGCTTGCTGATGATGTCTTTAAGACCGTTGTGGCCGCCGTGCCCGCCGCCCAGCTTGAATTTTGCTACGCCAGGCGGGAGATCCAGCTCATCGTGGGCGACCAGAATTTCATCCGGGTTAATGCGATAAAACGTTGCCATCGCCGCCACCGCTTTACCACTCAGGTTCATAAAGGTGGTCGGCACCAGCAGGCGAACATCCGCGCCAGCAAGGTTGATACGTGAGGTGTAGCCGAAGAATTTAGGTTCTTCACGCAGGGGAGCACGTAACCGTTCGGCCAGCAGATCGACGTACCAGGCTCCGGCGTTGTGGCGGGTGGCCGCATACTCCGCGCCCGGGTTGGCGAGGCCGACAATCAGTTTAATCGTCACGATTCAATTCCTAATGGGTTCCAGATCTGGCGCGTAGTTTACTGTCTGGCGCGCCGCTTGACAAAATTCTGCGGTTATCCCGGCGAAATTCGAATAATTACTCATCTGAACAATTAGAATTTCAAACTGTTCAACGCCTTATTTGTAAACTTTTGTCTGTGCGTTATCCGTAATTGTGATCATTCACGCAACTCATAAAAGGGGCGTTGTCTATACTTTACACACAAGGATTAGGGGCTTTTCCCCTGACAACCCAAAGTTCCGGAGGTGACATATGAAACGCAAAAACGCTTCGATGCTCGGTAACGTGCTAATGGGGTTGGGACTGTTCGTGATGGTAGTCGGCGTAGGTTATTCCATTTTAAACCAACTGCCGCAGCTTGATCTCCCACAATACTTCGCGCATGGCGCGGTATTGAGCATCTTCCTCGGTGCAGTATTGTGGCTCGCCGGGGCGCGCGTAAGCGGACATGAGGAAGTGTGCGATAAATACTGGTGGGTGCGCCACTACGACAAACGCTGTCGTCGCGACCAGCATAAGCACAGCTAGTGCCTGATTAAGAACATCGAAACGACTCCATCCGGAGTCGTTTTTTTTTGCATAGCATATTGACCCTCACGTAACGTAAGGCTCCAGAGTGGTGGCACTGGCAAAGTAAAAAGGAGCAGTTATGTTGATTCAGGTGGGTGAGCTGGCGAAACGAGCCGGTATCACCGTGCGGACATTGCATCACTACGAGCAAACAGGGCTGTTGCTGCCTTCTGCCAGAAGCGCGGCAGGTTACCGGCTTTACAATCTGGCGGATGTCCAGCGTCTGCACATGATCCAGGCGCTGGCAAAAGCGGGGCTGGAACTTGCCGAAATCAGGGATTTTCTGGAAAAGGAGTCGCTGTCGTTGACCGAGCTACTCGATGCGCAAATCACGCTGCTGGATAAACAGCTGCGCAGCATACACACGCTGCGCGACCGGCTGGTGGAGCTGCGTACCGGGCTTACCGACGATGCGACGCCGGATCTGGAGTCCTGGCTACAGACTCTGGAGTTAATGAATATGTACGATCGCTGGTTTAGCAAAGAAGAATTACAGCAGTTGCCGTTTGCGGTACAGAAGGATGCGCTGGCGGCTATCTGGTCAGGGCTGGTGGCAGAGGCTAACGCGCTGCTGGAACAGGATATACCCGTTACTGACACGCGGGCGATGGATCTGGCGACACGCTGGATGGAACGTCTTGAACAGGACACGGCGGGCAAGCCGGAGTTTCTCACCCGGCTGAACGAGATGCACAGCGTAGAGCCACAGATGCAGGCGCAGACCGGCATCACCCCGGACATGACAGATTACATCACGCGGGCGTTTGCGGAATCTAAGCTCAGCATATGGGAGAAGTATCTCACTGCCGAAGAGATGGCTTTTACCCGGGCGCATTACTTTGACCGCATGATGGAGTGGCCGCCGCTGGTGGCGAAACTGCATCAGGCGCAGCGGGACAATATCGCTCCTGACTCGAAGGAGGCGCAAAAGCTGGCTGAAAACTGGCTGGCATTGTTCCAGTCCTACGCAGGCACCAACCCCGAGACCCAGCAAAAGTTTCGTACGGCTATGCAGCAGGAGCCGCATCTGATGAAAGGAACCTGGATGACGCCTGCCGTGCTTGCATGGCTCCAGCAGGCGATCGGGGTGATGATGCAGAGACGTTTCTCTGCATCAGATAATTCACAGATCCGCTAACGCGGCTTCACGGTTAGGATAAAAGGCAAGGCGGCCAGGGATCGGCTGCACGCCCGCACGCGCCATGGTGCGCAGGGGCTGGAATTCCAGGTTGCTGACCCGCAGCTCGCAGCCTTCCGGCAGACGTTTCACAAAGCGCTGGAAGGCATCCAGACCGCCGGCATCCAGCACCGGGACGGCATCCCACTTCAGCACCACAACCCGTTTCCCCGCGATGCGGGACTCCAGATCGCTGAACAATCCTTCCGCCGCGGCGAAGAATAGCGGGCCAATCACGCGCAGCACCAGCACATCCTCAGGCACCTCGACGTTTACCGACGAGAGGCGCGTCATCTGCGCGATGCGGCGCATAAACAGCAGGGAAGCCAGCACGATCCCGACGCTGATGGCGATAACCATGTCGAACAGCACGGTCAGCGACATGCAGATTAGCATCACGATGATGTCGTCTTTCGGCGCGCGACGCAGCAGGTTCACCACCTTGTGCGCCTCGCTCATGTTCCAGGCCACCATCAGCAGCAGGGCGGCCATGGCGGAAAGCGGCAGCCAGGAGAGCAGTGGGGCAAGGATCAGCAGCGCCAGAATCACCAGCACGGAGTGGATAACCGCTGAAACGGGGGAGGTCGCACCTGCGCGCACGTTTGCCGCAGAACGGGCGATGGCTGCCGTGGCGGTAATCCCGCCAAAGAATGGTGCGATGAGGTTGCCTAAGCCCTGACCGACCAGTTCGCTGTTGGCTTTGTGCTTGGTGCCGGTCATGCCGTCGAGCACCACGGCGCACAGCAGGGATTCAATCGCTCCCAGCATCGCCATAGAGAACGCGGCGGGCAGCAGGGCGCGAAGGGAATTCCAGCTCAGGGTGAAGCTCGAACCAGGCATGTCCCACGGCAGCACCAGCTGCGGCAGCAGCTGCGGAATGCCGTTACCCTGCGAACCGTCCGCCAGAACATAGTGGAACTGCGAGCCGATAGTCGCGACATGACCGCCGAACATATTGACGATAGCCATCACCGCGCAGCCCAGCAGCAGGGCGGGCAGATGGCCCGGCAGGCGAATACCGAGGCGAGGCCAGACGATCAGCGTCCCCAGGGTGACTATTCCGATGGCGGCGTCGCCCAGGTTGGCCGTTGGCAGCGCCATAAACAGCGCCCCCACTTTTTGCAAATAGTGTTCCGGAATATGAGCCATCTGCAGGCCGAGGAAATCCTTGATCTGCATGGTTCCGATGGTGATCCCAATCCCCGAAGTGAACCCCAGCGTCACGGAAAGAGGAATATATTCAATCAGGCGACCAAAACGGGCCAGACCGAACAGAATCAAAAAGACGCCGGACATCAGGGTGGCAACCAGCAGGCCTGCCAGACCAAACTGTTGTGAAACCGGGTAGAGGATAACCACAAAGGCGGCGGTCGGGCCGGAGACGCTGAAGCGCGAGCCGCCCGTCAGGGCAATAACAATCCCGGCAACGGCCGAGGTATACAGACCGTACTGTGGCGCAACGCCGCTGCCAATCGCCAGCGCCATCGCCAGCGGGATGGCAATAATTCCGACGGTGATCCCGGCAATCAGGTCACGGATAAAGCGTGACGAGGTGTACTTCTCTTTCCAGCAGGCGTCGATGAGGGCGCGAAAGGGCAGAACATGTGAGGAGGCTACGTTTTTCACAATTATCTATCATCCGTGTGCGCATCATCTGTCATATGAATGGCAGGTGAAGGAGGCATTAATCATACAAATAAAACCCAGAGACAAAAAAACCCGCCGCAGCGGGTTTTTTGGCCGTGTTCGATTAGTGTTCGAACATTGCAGAGATGGATTCTTCGTTGCTGATACGACGAATCGCTTCGGCCAGCATCCCGGACAGGGTCAGGGTACGCACGTTTGGCAGTGCCTTGATCTCGTCGCTCAGTGGGATGGTATCGCATACCACAACTTCGTCAATGACGGAGTTGCGCAGGTTGTTCACGGCATTACCGGAGAAGATCGGGTGGGTCGCGTAAGCGAACACGCGCTTGGCACCGCGCTCTTTCAGCGCTTCAGCGGCTTTACACAGCGTACCGCCGGTATCGATCATGTCGTCAACCAGCACGCAGTCGCGGCCAGCCACGTCACCGATGATGTGCATCACCTGAGAAACGTTAGCGCGCGGACGACGCTTGTCGATGATCGCCATGTCGGTATCGTTCAGCAGCTTAGCGATAGCACGGGCACGTACCACGCCGCCGATGTCCGGAGAAACCACGATTGGGTTGTCCAGGTTCAGCTGCAGCATGTCTTCCAGCAGGATTGGGCTGCCGAATACGTTATCAACCGGGACGTCGAAGAAGCCCTGGATCTGCTCTGCGTGCAGGTCAACGGTCAGTACGCGGTCAACGCCGACGCTGGACAGGAAGTCAGCGACAACTTTTGCGGTGATTGGCACACGCGCGGAACGGACGCGACGGTCCTGGCGGGCATAACCAAAGTAAGGGATAACAGCAGTGATACGGCCTGCGGAAGCGCGACGCAGAGCGTCGACCATAACAACCAGTTCCATCAGGTTGTCGTTTGTTGGAGCACAGGTGGACTGGATGATGAAAATATCACCACCGCGTACATTTTCGTTAATTTGTACGCTGACTTCGCCGTCGCTAAAGCGACCTACGGCGGCGTCGCCGAGGGAAGTGTACAGGCGGTTGGCAATACGTTGTGCTAGTTCCGGGGTGGCGTTACCAGCAAAAAGCTTCATATCAGGCACGAGAAGAACCTCAGGCATGCGTCCAGTGGTGGATAGCGTTCGCCGCAAACTGCGGGGCCTAAGCGAAGGCTATCCAGGCGGTGTATTAAAGAGCGCGATGCAACGTCTGGAACAGGGTGACGTTGTCACCGAAACTCAGTCTGCGCCAGAATGGCCTGCTGTAGGGGGGAGGTGTTCATCCCGCGCGCTACAAAACCATGCAGCCAATCCGGCGCTTGCTCAAGCACCTGACGGGCGGCGGATTCGGTGTCAAATTCAGCAAAGACACAGGCCCCTGTACCGGTCAGGCGCGACGGCGCGTATTCTAACAGCCAGGAAAGCACCGCATCAACCTCGCGAAAACGTTTTCTTGCGATATCCTCGCAATCGTTGCTGAATTCACAATTTAATAACGTTTCTATTGACCGTACCGGGGTATTTCTTTTCAGGTCAGGATCTTTAAAGATGACCGGGGTCGGAATGCTCACGCCGGGGTGGGCAACCAGATACCATTTCTCCGGCGGGTTGACCGGGGAGAGGATCTCGCCCACGCCCTCGGCAAAGGCCGCGTGGCCGCGAACAAACACAGGGACATCTGCGCCCAGCGTTAAGCCCAAACCAGCCAGTTCATCCGTCGACAGCCCGCAGCCCCAGAGGTGGTTCAGCGCAACCAGCACGGTGGCGGCGTTGGATGAGCCCCCGCCGAGACCGCCACCCATCGGCAGACGCTTCTCAATGCGGATATCCGCACCGCTTCCCGCCGGCAGACGGCCCGATTCCGCGGCGGCTTTCATCAGCAGGCGCGCGGCGCGGACGATCAGGTTGTCCTCATGCGCCACGCCGTCGACCGGCGTCAGCAGGCAAATCTGCCCATCCTGACGCGGCTCGATGGCAATCGTGTCGCCATAGTCAATAAACTGAAACAGCGTCTGCAGAGTGTGATAGCCGTCAGCACGCTGGCCGGTGATGTATAAAAACAGGTTCAGTTTTGCCGGAGAAGGCCAGTGGGTCATCATTTAACGATCCAGTTGTCCATTTTCAGCTTGATGCGCTGGCTGCCCTGGGTCAGCTCCATGTTTGATGGCAGCGAGGGTTTACTCTTGCTGTCATAGGCGCTGTACACCACTTTCCAGGTTTTGCCGTTCTGGGTGTAGTTGACCTGGCTCAGACGGTATTGATCGTCAAGCGTATAGTCGGTCGCTTCGCCCGGCAGGCCGAGGATCCACTGGCGCAGGCTGTTCAGCGGAATTGGCATCCCGGTCAGCTTGCCAATCATCTCTTCAGCATCGGTCGCCGTGTAGTGCTGGCCTTTGTTATCGGTGATCTGCGCTTCGCCCGGTTTGGCGATAAGCTCCAGCTCGGTGCTGCCAAGCGGGTTCAGCAGCAGCAGGCGATAGTTGTCCTGCCCCGTTTGCTGCCAGAAGAAGCGGGCATAAACCTTTTGTTCGTCAGAGAGATACGCGAAGGCGCCGCGCGTCTGGTACTGCTTCAAATTAAGGACGTCCTGCTGGTGCTGACGCCACTGCGGTGAATCAGGGCTTTTGCCCGGGCCTTTTGGTTGGGTGACAGTACAGGCGGTCAGAACCAGTGCTGCCAGCGGCAGCAGGCGAATCAGTCGGGTCATAATGAGGACAAATCCTTGAGATACGTTGCAGTTATAACTGTTAATGCTAGCGCCCCGCAGTGCTACCGTCTACGTTCAAATTATCTCAAAGCGTTGAGTAACCTATTACTCCGAAAGGAGGCGGTCTCTTTTATTGATCTCGCGCATCCTGTATGATGCGTCCTGCTAACCTTATTAACGCTGGTACTACTCCCGCTCAACATGACCCTATTAGCACTCGGCATCAACCACAAAACGGCCCCGGTTTCGCTGCGAGAACGCGTTACGTTTTCGCCGGATACGCTTGACCTGGCGCTGGACAGCCTGCTTGCACAGCCGATGGTGCAGGGTGGCGTGGTGCTTTCGACGTGCAACCGTACCGAGCTGTATTTGAGCGTGGAAGAGCAGGATAACCTGCACGACGCGCTGATCCGCTGGCTATGTGACTACCACAATCTCAACGAAGACGAGCTGCGCAACAGCCTGTACTGGCATCAGGATAACGATGCGGTCAGCCATCTGATGCGCGTCGCCAGCGGTCTGGATTCGCTGGTGCTTGGCGAGCCGCAGATCCTCGGCCAGGTAAAAAAAGCCTTCGCAGATTCCCAGAAAGGGCATCTCAAGGCCAGCGAGCTGGAGCGTATGTTCCAGAAGTCCTTCTCCGTGGCGAAGCGTGTGCGAACCGAAACCGACATTGGTGCCAGTGCGGTTTCTGTTGCTTTCGCGGCTTGTACCCTTGCACGGCAAATCTTTGAATCCCTGTCGACCGTCACCGTGATGCTGGTAGGCGCGGGCGAAACCATCGAGCTTGTGGCGCGCCATCTGCGCGAGCATAAAGTGAAAAAGATGATTATCGCGAACCGCACCCGCGAACGCGCGCAGGTGCTGGCGGACGAAGTGGGTGCCGAGGTGGTTGCGCTGAGCGATATTGATGAACGTCTGAAAGAGGCGGACATTATTATCAGCTCTACCGCCAGCCCGCTGCCGATCATCGGTAAAGGGATGGTGGAGCGTGCGCTGAAATCCCGCCGTAATCAGCCAATGCTGCTGGTGGATATCGCCGTTCCGCGCGATGTTGAGCCAGAGGTTGGCAAGCTGGCTAACGCCTATCTTTACAGCGTGGATGACCTGCAAAGCATTATTTCGCACAACCTCGCCCAGCGTAAAGCGGCGGCGGTGCAGGCGGAAACCATTGTTGAGCAGGAAACCAGCGAATTTATGGCCTGGCTGCGCGCGCAAAGCGTCAGCGAGACCATCCGCGAGTACCGCGGGCAGGCGGAGCAGGTGCGTGATGACCTGACTGCCAAAGCGTTAGCGGCCCTGGAACAGGGCGGCGACGCGCAGGCGATTATGCAGGATCTGGCGTGGAAGCTGACCAACCGCCTGATCCATGCGCCAACCAAATCTCTTCAACAGGCTGCCCGTGACGGGGATGATGAACGCCTGACTATTCTGCGCAACAGCCTCGGGCTGGAATAGCGCCCTATACCCATTTTCTAAGACAAGGTGCACTTACGCCTATGAAGCCTTCTATCGTCGCTAAACTGGAAGCTCTGCACGAGCGCCATGAAGAAGTACAGGCGCTGCTCGGCGATGCCGGGACTATCGCAGACCAGGAACGTTTTCGCGCGCTTTCGCGTGAATATGCGCAGTTGAGTGATGTATCAAAATGCTTTACCGACTGGCGACAGGTTCAGGAAGATATTGAAACCGCGCAGATGATGCTCGACGATCCTGAGATGCGCGAGATGGCGCAGGAAGAGCTGCAGGATGCAAAAGCGCGTTCCGAAGAGATGGAGCAGCAGCTTCAGGTGCTGCTCCTGCCGAAAGATCCGGACGATGAACGTAACGCGTTTGTCGAAGTGCGCGCCGGTACCGGCGGTGACGAAGCGGCGCTCTTTGCCGGGGATCTGTTCCGCATGTACAGCCGCTACGCCGAATCGCGCCGCTGGCGCGTGGAGATCATGAGCGCCAACGAAGGTGAACATGGCGGCTACAAAGAGGTTATCGCCAAGATCAGCGGCGACGGCGTGTACGGACGTCTGAAGTTTGAATCCGGCGGTCACCGCGTGCAGCGCGTTCCGGCCACCGAATCTCAGGGCCGCATTCATACCTCCGCCTGTACGGTGGCGGTGATGCCGGAGCTGCCGGAAGCGGAACTGCCGGACATCAACCCGGCGGACCTGCGCATCGACACCTTCCGCTCCTCCGGGGCGGGTGGTCAGCACGTTAACACCACCGACTCCGCCATCCGCATTACCCACCTGCCGACCGGCATCGTGGTGGAGTGTCAGGACGAACGTTCGCAGCACAAAAACAAAGCCAAAGCGTTGTCCGTGCTGGGCGCGCGCATCCACGCGGCGGAAATGGCGAAGCGTCAGCAGGCGGAAGCCTCTACGCGTCGTAACCTGCTGGGCAGCGGCGATCGCAGCGACCGTAACCGCACCTACAACTTCCCTCAGGGGCGCGTGACCGACCACCGCATCAACCTGACCCTGTACCGTCTGGACGAGGTGATGGAAGGGAAGCTGGATATGCTGATTGAGCCTATCGTGCAGGAATACCAGGCCGACCAGCTGGCGGCGCTGTCCGAGCAGGAATAATGGATTTTCAGCGCTGGTTACGTGAGGCGGCCGCTGAGCTTTGCAAAAGCGAAAGCCCGAAGCGAGACGCCGAAATTTTGCTTGAGCATGTGACGGGTAAAGCCCGCACGTACCTGCTGGCATTCGGCGAAACTGAGCTAACTGCAGAGCAGGAAGCACGGCTCGCCGCGCTCCTTGCCCGCCGTAAAAACGGCGAGCCGGTGGCGCACCTTGTCGGTGAGCGCGAGTTCTGGTCGCTACCGCTTTACGTCTCGGCGGCGACGCTGATCCCGCGTCCGGATACCGAGTGTCTGGTGGAGCAGGCGCTGGCACGTTTACCCGCAGCGGCCTGCCGCATTCTCGATCTCGGTACTGGCACTGGTGCTATCGCGCTGGCGCTGGCCAGCGAGCGGCCTGACTGCGATGTGACGGCAGTGGATGTGATGCCCGACGCGGTGGCGCTGGCGCTGCGTAATGTGGAACGTCTCAGGCTCAGCAACGTAACGGTGCTGCAAAGCAGCTGGTTTGCCGCGCTGGAGAACCGCTCATTTGCGATGATTGTCAGCAATCCTCCTTACATTGACGAACATGATCCGCACCTTGCGCAGGGAGATGTTCGCTTCGAACCGCTGACGGCGCTTGTGGCCGCCAACGCGGGATTAGCCGATCTTGATCACATTGTGACAACGTCACGAGAGCATTTGCTTCCCGGCGGCTGGCTGCTCGTGGAGCATGGCTGGACGCAGGGAGAATCCGTGCGGGCACTGTTTACCCAGGCAGGCTACGCCGCTGTCGAAACCTGCCGCGACTACGGCGGCAACGAACGCCTGACGCTGGGGCAGTGGTCTTGAGATCCGGGTATCTGCCATTTACTGATAAAGGCGTAAGGCTGACTGAAAGGCAGTTTGGCGTTATCATCTACATCGTTTTGAGTTTTATCGCGCCTGAGCGTCATTGTTCGCTCAGTCGTTACTGGGGTAAGTCATGAGGTCCTTAGCCGATTTCGAATTTAATAAAGTGCCGCTTTGCGATGGCATGATCCTGATTTCGGAGATGATACGCGACGATTTTACGTCGCAGTACGTCTACGATGAGCTGGAGAATCTGGTCAGCCTGGCGCGTGAAGAGATCAATCAGGCGCGCCCGCAGGACTGGCAATTAGAGAAGCTTCTGGAGCTTTTCTACGGCGAATGGGGTTTCTGCGACACGCGTGGCGTGTATCGCCTGTCTGACGCATTATGGCTGGACCAGGTCTTAAAAAATCGTCAGGGCAGCGCCGTTGCGCTGGGCTCTATTTTGCTGTGGGTTGCGCACCGCCTGGATATTCCGCTGGTGCCGGTTATTTTCCCGACGCAGATGATCCTGCGTGCGGAGTGGCTGGACGGTGAGATGTGGCTCATTAATCCGTTTAACGGCGACACGCTGGACGAGCATACGCTGGACGTCTGGCTGAAAGGCAACATCAGCCCGGTGGCCGAGCTCTTTAACGAAGATCTCGACGAAGCCGACAACGCCGAGGTCATTCGCAAGCTGCTGGATACGCTGAAGTCAGCGCTGATGGAAGAGCGTCAGATGGAGCTGGCCTTGCGTGCCAGTGAAGTGCTGCTGCAGTTTAATCCGGAAGATCCGTACGAAATTCGCGACCGCGGGCTTATCTATGCCCAGCTCGACTGCGAGCACGTGGCGCTGAACGATCTGAGCTATTTCGTCGAGCAGTGTCCGGAAGATCCGATTAGCGAAATGATTCGCGCGCAGATCAACGCGATCTCGCACAAACAAATTACACTGCATTAATCTTAATTCCGATTCACACCTGAATAAGGCGATCCTATGAAACAAAAAGTGGTTAGCATTGGTGATATCAAGGTAGCAAACGACCTGCCGTTCGTGCTGTTTGGCGGTATGAACGTGCTGGAATCCCGCGATCTCGCCATGCGTATCTGCGAGCACTACGTGACCGTGACCCAGAAGCTGGGCATTCCGTACGTGTTTAAAGCCTCTTTTGACAAAGCCAACCGCTCCTCCATCAACTCTTACCGTGGCCCGGGCCTGGAAGAGGGGATGAAAATTTTCCAGGAGCTGAAGCAGACGTTTGGCGTGAAAGTGATCACCGACGTGCATGAGTCCTGGCAGGCGCAGCCTGTGGCAGACGTGGTAGACGTAATCCAGCTTCCGGCGTTCCTGGCGCGTCAGACCGACCTGGTTGCCGCGATGGCGAAAACCGGTGCCGTGATCAACGTGAAAAAACCGCAGTTCGTGAGCCCTGGCCAGATGGGTAACATCGTTGATAAGTTTATCGAAGGCGGTAACGACAAGATTATTCTGTGCGACCGTGGCGCTAACTTCGGTTACGACAACCTGGTTGTGGACATGCTGGGCTTCAGCGTCATGAAGAACGTCTCTAACCAGTCGCCGGTGATCTTCGACGTGACCCACGCGCTGCAGTGCCGCGACCCGTTTGGTGCAGCCTCTGGCGGCCGTCGTGCTCAGGTGACCGAGCTGGCGCGCGCCGGTATGGCGACCGGTCTGGCAGGTCTGTTCATTGAAGCGCACCCGGATCCGGCTAACGCGAAATGCGATGGCCCATCCGCGCTGCCTCTGGATAAGCTGGAGCCGTTCCTGAAGCAGATCAAAGCGATTGACGATCTGGTGAAAAGCTTCGACGAGCTGGATACCAGCAACTAATAAAAAAACCCGCTTCGGCGGGTTTTTTTATGGGACATATTGCCGGGTAAGCGCAGCGCCGCTGGGCAAAAAGACTACGCAAAAATTGTCATCAAATACGCTACAAACAGCGCCATATGCGCCGCGCCGTTCAGGACATTGGTGCGGCCAGTGGAGAATGAAATCTGGCACAGCAGCAGCGAGGCCACCATCACAATCATCTCCGGCGCGCCCAGCGCAAACTGCAGCTCGTTACCGGTCATAAAGGCAATCAGCGTCACCACCGGCACGGTGAGTGAAATGGTCGCCAGCACGGAGCCGAAGAACAGATTCATCGCACGCTGCACCTGATTGTTCAGCACCGCCTTCAGCGCACCTAAACCCTCAGGGGACAGGATCAGCAGCGCCACCAGGAAACCGGTAAAGGCCACCGGCGCGTTCAGCTCGGTTAACAGCGTCTCCAGCGGGTTGGCGTTCATCTTGGTGACGGCAATCACCGCAATCAGATGCACGATCAGCCAAACCGTGTGCCACGCGCTGCTGTGGGCCGACGGCTTGCCGTGGTGCGGGTCATCGTCGTCGCTGTCGTCTTCATGCTCATACACAAACAGGCTCTGGTGCGTTTTGGTCTGAATGAGCAGGAACACGCCGTACATGGCGGCGGAAATCAGCGCGACCAGCAGCGCCTGGCCGGTGGAGAAGTTTGCACCCGGCAGCGCCATCGGGAAGACAAGCACAATGATGGCCAGCGGGAAGAGGGCAATCAGATACTGTTTAATGCCGAAAAGATTCATGTACTGAGTCGCAAATTTGCGCCCGCCCAGCAGCAGAGAGAAGCCTACCAGGCCGCCCGTCACAATCATAATGATGGAGTAAAGCGTATCGCGCATCAGGGTCGGGGCGGCATCGCCGGTTGCCATCAGCGCGGAAATCAGGCTGACTTCGAGAATAACGACGGAAAGGCTGAGAATTAAAGAGCCATAAGGCTCGCCCAGGCGGTGGGCTAATACGTCCGCATGGCGAACGACGCTAAATGCGCTGGTTAAGATACCGACTAGGGCAAGAATATTGATACCAACCACCACTGGCAGTGACTGACTGCTTCCCCAGAAGAGCAGCACAGCCAGTGCCAGAACCGGGAAAATGAGAGACGTCTCCTTGTGGCGGGTCTTTACCGCCTCGTGTGTTGCTGTCATGTGCTTCTCCATCAATGCAGGTGCTTGTAATTATAGATAGATTTTAAGGGCAATAAATTAACAGAAATCTGTTAAATAACCTTTATTTTTTACTTAATTTTACCCTTTGTTATGGTTTTCTTGTTTAATGCCTATAATAAGATATCTCTTTTAAATATAGTTTAAATAACAATGAATTATGAAATTCATTCGTTCATTGTTTATGACCAGCTGGCACACCGGCGTATCGTCGTCCACACTTAACTCTTTAGGCAAAAGAGAGGTTAGTGATGCCATATAAAACGAAACGCGAATTACCCGATAACGTGAAAAACGTCCTGCCCGAACACGCGCAGGATATCTACAAAGAAGCGTTTAACAGCGCCTGGGATCAGTACAAAGATAAAGACGATCGGCGGGATAATGCCAGCCGGGAAGAGACGGCGCACAAGGTCGCCTGGGCCGCAGTAAAACATGACTATGAGAAAGGAGACGATGATAAATGGCATAAAAAGAAATAGCCGTGAAATTATTCGCTGCCTTCATTTTGACTTTTCAGGCGGTTGAACTGCCGTTGTATTGCAACTGGTCCGCTAATTGCTTATCGTAATTTGACTGCTGGCAAAATGACCAGCACAGAATGCCGGGAAGGCGAATTACAGATGTCGCAAGGAAGCATGCAGTGGCGGAGGTGGAAAGTGTTAACGCGTGATTTCTTAATGAAGGCAGATTGTAAGACGGCATTTGGTGCTATTGAGGAATCGCTTCTCTGGTCAGCTGAACAACGTGCGGCGTCGCTCGCTGCTACGCTTGCCTGCCGCCCGGATGATGGCCCGGTATGGATTTTTGGCTACGGTTCACTGATGTGGAACCCGGCTCTCGAATTTGTTGAATCGGCAACCGGCACGCTGCCCGGCTGGCATCGCGCATTTTGCCTGCGCCTGACGGCCGGACGCGGCAGCGCCTGTCAGCCAGGGCGCATGCTTGCACTAAAAGAGGGCGGACGCACCACGGGCGTCGCGTATCGCCTTCCGGATGCCACGCTCGAAGAGGAGCTGACGCTGCTCTGGAAGCGCGAGATGATCACCGGCTGCTATATGCCGAGCTGGTGCAAGCTGGAGCTCGACGACGGGCGCACCGTTAACGCGCTGGTATTTATTATGGATCCGCGCCACCCGCTGTATGAAGCGGACACCCGCACGCAGGTGATTGCCCCGTTAATTGCCGCCGCCAGCGGGCCGCTGGGCACCAACGCGCAATATCTCTTCTCCCTCGATCAGGAGCTGACCCGCCTCGGCATGCAGGACGATTGTCTGAATGAGCTGGTGGTGAAAGTGAAGGCGCTGCTGGAAGGGAACCCGCTCAACAGCACGCTGCGACCGGGTTTTGCCTGAGAATACGCCCGGCGAGCCGGGCGTTTAAATTACGCAGCCACGTAGCTGACCGAGTGCTCCAGCGACTGGCTGTGGCTGTCGATCAGCACATCCCACGTACCGGTATACGGCACGGTAAGCCAGGCCTTGTCATCCTGCACGGTCAGAATATCCGCCTGGGATTGCTTCTGTGCTTTCGCACTCATCAGATGAATACGACAGCGCTCTGAGCAACGCACCACCACCGTATCCCCGCCAAACAGTTTCAAACTTGTTTTCACCAGTGCCATTTCTACCCCGTCGATTTTGCCCATCCCGAGCGTGATGTTGTTCACAAAATACTCATTGCATAACACCAAAGCGGGGAGCGAGGGATGCTGATTTTGATCAAAAAATGGCATAACGATTAAACAAAAATGACAAAATTCCTGAAACCTTTCAGCGGACGCGCGTTTACCCTGTTTAACGCGCGTCTGAAGAAAATTAAATGCGGAAATGGCCGGCGGTTTCAGCAAGGTCGCCCGCCTGGCTTTGCAATGCGCTGGCGGCCGCGGCGGACTGCACCACCAGCTCGGCATTCTGCTGCACCATTCTGTCGAGATGGGTCACCGCGTGGTTGATCTCGTGAATGCCTTTCATCTGCTCGCTGGTGGCAATTGAGATCTCGCGCATGATGCCGGAGACGCTGCCGATGCTGGAGCGGATCTCATCCATGCTTTCCCCGGCCAGATGCACGTAGCGCGAGCCGGTGGCCACGCTGTCGGTGGTGGAGTCGATAAGCGATTTGATCTCTTTCGCCGCCTGGGCGCTGCGGCTGGCGAGGTTCCGCACTTCACCGGCAACCACGGCGAACCCGCGGCCCTGCTCACCGGCACGCGCCGCCTCGACGGAGGCGTTCAGCGCCAGAATGTTGGTCTGGAAGGCGATGCCGTCGATCACGCTGGTGATATCGCCAATCTTAGCGGACGCCACTTCGATAGACTGCATGGTGCTGATGGCCTGCGAAACCACTTCACCGCCGCGCGCTGCGGCCGCAGAGGCCTTGCTGGCCTGGTCGTTGGCTTCTGCTGCCGATTCATTTGACTGGGTGACGGAGGCGGTGATCTCTTCCACGGCGCTGGCGGTTTCGCGAAGGCTGGACGCCGCCTGCTCGGTACGTCCGGAGAGATCCTGGTTACCAGCCGCAATCTCCTGCGCGGCGTTTTTCACCGAGGCGCTGGCGTCGCGGAGCTGAACCATTACCACCGAGAGCTTATCGCTGAAGGCGTTAAACGCCTGCGCAATTTGCGCCACTTCGTCATCGCCGCTGTCCGGCAGGCGCTGGGACAGATCGTTAGTGCCGTTGGCAATGTTGTGCATCGCGTCACGAATGTCGGACAGGCGCTTCAGCAGGCGGGCAATCAGGACGTGAACAATGGCGCCGCTCAGGAGTGCGAGGATCACCAGCGAAATCGCCGACGCTTTCAGCAGGGAACGCATGCCGGAGGTGGCATCGCTGCTGTCGAGGGCGACGACCAGGAGCCAGTTCGTGCCCGGCACGGCTGAGGCGATAAAGGTTTTATCCTTGTCATTCAGCGTTCCGTCGACCGGGTTACCGCTCTTCAGCGCCGCAAGGTCGATGCCTTTGATCGTCTCGGCAAACGGCTTCAGCGTCAGGGCCGGCTCGTTGGCGGCAATCACCGTGCCGTCGCTGTTCAGAAGCAACCCGCTGCTGGCCGGCGTGGGGTGGATCCCGCGCACGTTCGCCACCACGCTATCCATGGCGACATCGCCTGCCACCACCGCTTTCAGAGCGCCATTCTCTTTCACCGGCACGGCAAACGTGACCACCAGCTTCCCGGTCCCGGCATCAACGTAGGGTGCCGTTACCACCGGGCCGTCCGTGCTCACCACCTGTTGATACCAGGGACGAACGGTGGGGTCATAATCCGCCGGGACGCCTGTCGGGTCGGAGAATTTCGCCGTCTTGCTGGCGTAGCCCACGTAAACGTTGGTGAAACCGCCCGCCTGGGCAAGCTGCTTAAACACCGGAACCGGATCGTCAGCCAGCGCGATGCTCTGCGCGGAGGTAATCACCGTCATTTTGCTTTTGACCCAGTCGGCAATCGCCATGTTGTGGCTGGCGCGGGTGCTGGTCAGAATATCGCGCTGGGACTGCTGGTTATCCTGGCGCGTGACCTGGAAGTTAATTACGGTATTGAGAAGAAGGGCGACGACGAGGCAGCCTGTCGTCGCGGCGATAATGCGTGCGCGAATGGATCTGAACATAAGTGAAATACCTGCTGTGTTGTTTCCATGCCTATCGGCAACCCCGCAGGTAAACTTGATGCTGAAACCGCGTCCATAAGAAAATAATATTTTTACGGGTTTATTATTAAAAAGTTAATACTTTATCCGCGGTCAGCGTCCATTCGGCCAGTTCAACCAGCGTACCGATTTCTACGCCCTCGATCAGCGGCAGCCCGGTAATGCCGCGCCCGTCGGTGCAGGTCTTACAGAGTTTTACCGGCACGTCCTGCGCGGTCAGGATCTCCAGCATCTGCTGAATGTTGTAGCCTTCCGCCGGTTTTTGACCCTTCAGCCCGGCGGTGACGGCGTCGGACATTAAAAATATCCGCAGTACCAGGTCGCTCTCTTTTTCGCGTAGCGCGATCGCCAGGCGCAGGCTGTTGAAAAGGGATTCGCTGCCGTAGGCCGCACCGTTGGCGACGATCACAATCTTCTGCATGTTGACTCCTGTTTTTATAAAGGCACGAATATTGCTTAATTTCCCCGGAGTTTCGCTGTCCGGGAGAGTAAGCATGACATTAATGGCCGGCATTTCGCCAGGTGCAACCGAATGGCTCCAGCGCGCAAGGCGGATGCGCCGAGAGCAGCTCAGCAGGCTGGCGCAGCTGAACGTGCTGGTGCGCGGAATTAGCCAGCTGGTGCATATGCTCCAGTGCGAGCGCGGCGCATCTAACGTCTGGCTCTGCTCACAGGGTAAGCTCTATGCGCCTGAATGCAAAGCCAGCCGGGCGCTGGTGGACGAAAACCTTGCTGCACTGAACGACATTCTTGGAAAACAGTCCGCCTTTCCGGGAAGCGCCGTTTGCGAACGTATCGGCAATGCGCTGCTCACGCTGGAGACGCTTCCCGCGCTGCGCGACGGTGTAAATCGGCAAACGCTGACGGCTCCGCAGGCAATGGAGCACTACTCCCGCATGCTGCGCCACCTGCTCAGTATCGTACCGCAGCTTAATGACAGCATTGACGACCCGCAAATCGCGGGCCGTTTCGTCGCGCTATATAGCCTGATGCAGGGGAAAGAGCTGGCGGGACAAGAGCGGGCCCTGGGGGCAATTGGCTTCACGCAGGGCTTTTTCGATGATGTGACCCGCCAGCGGCTGGTTGACCGCATTGACGGGCAGCAGGCCTGCTTTGAGATCTTTCTCTCCCACAGCCAGGCCGACGTGCAGACTTCGTTCTCCCTTAATTGTCAGCCCGATCGTGAGACGGAGCAGCTCCGGCGCGTGGCCTGTACCCGCCAGCCTGCTGCAGACAATGGACATACCGCACTCGCCTGGTTTGCGCTGCAAACGGCGCGGCTGGAGCATCTGCGCGCGCTGGAGGAGACGATCATCGCCGATCTGATGGTCGCGGTGGATGAGCGTATTCAGCGCGACGAGGCATACCCGCTTCCCGGGGATGAACAGGACGATCCGCTGGCGCACTACCCGGATAAACCGCTGCTGACCCTGGTTCGCCAGCAGGCACGAGAGATAGAGCAGCTTTCCCGCCAGCTCGCGTCGCTGCGCGATACGCTTGAGGAGCGCAAAACCATTGACAAAGCCAAAAGCGTGCTGATGACCCACCAGAACATGAGTGAAGAACAGGCGTGGACAACGCTGCGCAAAATGGCGATGGACAAGAACCAGCGCATGGTCGATATCGCCCGCGCGCTGCTTACGGTGAAGAGCGTCTGGCAGGTAACACCAAAGGAGTAGCTGCACAATCAGCGGGCATTTTATGCCTGATTGAGGTGCGTGAACGCGGGCAAAACCCGGTTTTCGGCCCTGAAAGAGGGTCTTTAAACCTGGCATTGGCTTTGCATTATTTAATTAACCATTTTTGACGGTGCGCCAACGGCGGTGCATCCGTCTTCGGGATAAAGGCGTCCAGCGGTGCTTCGGCACGGCGGGCGCTTTTTTTTGGCTTTTTTTCGGGAGCGGTTATGGCGGATTTGTCGAGACGGCGATTTTTGCAGGCCAGCATGCTGGCGAGTGGTGCAGCGCTGTTACCGGGTGTTATGCAGGCTGCCTGGGCGGCTGGCTCAGATAAACCGGAACAGGAGACGGTGCGCGTCGGGTTTATCCCGCTGACCGACTGCGCGCCGGTGGTTATCGCAGCGTTAAAAGGCTTTGATAAAAAATACGGTATCACCATCGTTCCCACCAAAGAGGCGAGCTGGGCGGCGGTGCGCGACAAGCTGGTGGCGGGAGAACTGGACGCCGCACACATTCTTTACGGTCTGCTGTACGGGCTGGAGCTGGGCATCGCCGGCAAGCCGCAGCAGATGGCGAACCTGATGACGCTCAATCAGAACGGCCAGGCCATCACGCTTTCAAGCGATCTGGCGGAGAAGGGCGTTCGCGATCTCGACGGGCTGAAAACGCTGATCGGGCAGCAGGCGCCGGGAACCTACACCTTCGCGCACACCTTCCCGACCGGGACGCATGCCATGTGGCTTTACTACTGGCTGGCCAGCGCGGGCATTAACCCCTTTGACGACGTGCGCACGGTGGTGGTGCCGCCGCCGCAGATGGTGATGAACATGCGCATCGGCAACATGGTGGGCTTCTGCGTCGGCGA
Source organism: Enterobacter sp. 725m/11 (assembly GCF_011683705.1). Classification (NCBI taxonomy): domain Bacteria; kingdom Pseudomonadati; phylum Pseudomonadota; class Gammaproteobacteria; order Enterobacterales; family Enterobacteriaceae; genus Enterobacter; species Enterobacter sp. 725m/11. The sequence goes on from NZ_JAAQOK010000009.1 coordinate 20,721, forward strand.
GCCGTGGAACGCGCGGGCGATTAACGACCGGATCGGCTTTACCGCCGCCACGTCGCAGTCCATCTGGGCCGATCATCCGGAAAAGATCCTCGGCACGCGCCGCGACTGGGTGGAGAAAAACCCGCACGCCGCCCGGGCGCTGGTGAGCGCGGTGCTGGAGGCCGCGCGCTGGATCGAGGCGTCCCAGGAAAACAAACGCGAAACCGCGCAGATCCTCTCCCGCCGGGCGTGGCTCAACTGCAAAGAACAGTATCTCACCGGGCGCATGCTCGGCGAGTATGACAACGGCCTGGGCCAGCGCTGGCAGGACGCGCACCCGATCCGCTTCTTCAACGAGGGGGCTGTGAGCTACCCGTATCTCTCCGACGGCATGTGGTTCTTAACCCAGTTCCGCCGCTGGGGCTTGCTCAAAGCCGCGCCGGACTACGCGGGCATCGCGCAGCGCATCAACCAGACCGCGGTCTGGCAGGATGCCGCCACCGCCGTCGGGGGCGTGTCCACGCCGTCATCACCGTTCCGCAGCAGCACGCTGATGGACGGCACCGTCTGGAACGGCACCGATCCGGAAGGGTACGCCAGCCGTTTCGCTATTCACCGTAAAGGGGCCTGATTATGCCACATCTGCAAAACACGAAACCACAAGAGACGCCAGAGAGCGGGGAAGTGATTGTCCTGCCTCCGGTACAGGTTCGCCGCCGTCCGCCCGCGTTAGCGCGCCGGATGAACGACTTTTTCCAGCGCGTTATCCCGGCGCTGCTTGGCCTCGGGCTGCTGGTGGTGCTCTGGCAACTGGCGGCGATAAACAGCAAAGGCTTCCCGACGCCGCTCAGCACGCTTGATTCCGCCATTACCCTGTTTGCCGACCCGTTTTATCGCGACGGGCCTAACGATATGGGCATTGGCTGGAACGTGCTTGCTTCACTGCAGCGCGTCGCCATCGGCTTTGGCCTGGCAGCGCTGGCGGGTATTCCGCTGGGCTTTTTGATTGGCCGCTTCACCTTTTTCTCGCGCATGTTCAACCCGCTGATTGCGCTTCTGCGCCCGGTCAGCCCGCTGGCCTGGCTGCCCATCGGCCTGCTGCTGTTCCAGAAAGCGGAGCCCGCGTCGAGCTGGACCATTTTCATCTGCTCTATCTGGCCGATGGTGATCAACACCGCCGAAGGCGTGCGCCGCATTCCGCAGGACTACCTCAACGTCGCCCGCGTATTGCAGCTTTCCGAGTGGACGATCATGCGCCGCATACTCTTCCCGGCTGTGCTACCCGCCGTGCTGACCGGGGTGCGCCTCTCCATCGGCATCGCCTGGCTGGTGATTGTCGCCGCTGAGATGCTCACCGGGGGGCTGGGTATCGGCTTCTGGATCTGGAACGAGTGGAACAACCTCAACGTCGAAAACATTCTGATCGCCATCGTCATCATCGGCGTGGTCGGGTTGCTGCTGGAGCAGGGGCTGATGCTGATCGCCCGTCGCTTTAGCTGGCAGGAAAAATAAGGAGCGAACATGAAACCATTAATTCAGGTCCAGGCCGTGAGCCAGCGTTTTTCCACCGCCAGCGGCGAGTTTCTGGCGCTGCAGAACGTCTCTTTTGATATCCACGAGGGCGAAACCGTGAGTCTTATTGGCCACTCCGGCTGCGGCAAGTCGACGCTGCTTAACCTCATCGCCGGGATCGCGCTGCCGACGGAAGGCGGGCTGATTTGCGACAACCGCGAAATCGCCGGGCCGGGGCCCGAGCGCGCGGTGGTGTTCCAGAACCATTCTCTGCTGCCGTGGCTGACCTGCTTCGACAACGTGGCGCTGGCGGTGGATCAGGTGTTCCGTCACACCATGAGCAAGGCCGAGCGCAAAGAGTGGATCGAGCACAACCTCGACCGCGTGCAGATGGGACACGCGCTGCACAAGCGTCCGGGGGAGATCTCCGGCGGCATGAAGCAGCGCGTCGGGATTGCCCGCGCGCTGGCGATGAAGCCGAAAGTGCTGCTGATGGATGAGCCGTTCGGCGCGCTGGATGCGCTGACGCGCGCCCATCTGCAGGACTCGGTGATGCAGATCCAGCAGGCGCTGAACACCACCATCGTTCTCATTACCCACGACGTGGACGAGGCGGTGCTGCTCTCCGATCGCGTGCTGATGATGACCAACGGCCCGGCGGCCACCGTCGGGGAGATCCTGCGCGTTGACCTGCCGCGCCCGCGCAACCGGGTGCAGCTGGCGGACGACAGCCGCTATCACCACATGCGCCAGCAGATCCTCCATTTCCTCTACGAAAAACAGCCGAAAGCGGCGTAACGAGGGGGCGTTGATGCGACTGGTCATTATCGGGAATGGCATGGCGGCAACCCGGCTGATTGCTTCGCTCACCGGGCGAGCTTCCGGTCGGTTCGCTATCACCGTCATCGGTGACGAGCCGGAGCATGCCTATAACCGCATCCAGCTTTCGCCGGTGCTGGGGGGTGAAAAAACGGCTGCGGGCATCTGCCTTCAGGATGACCACTGGTACCAGGAGCGCGGCGTGACGGTGCTGCGGGGCGAAAAGGCACTCGCCGTGAACGTGGACGCGCGGGAAGTGCAAACCACCGCCCGCACGCTGGGCTGGGATGCGCTGGTATTTGCCACCGGGTCAACGCCGTTTGTGCCGCCGATTCCTGGGGGCGATGCGCCGCACGTCTTCACGTTCCGTACCCTGGAGGATACCCGCGCCATTCAGGCGATCGCCGGTCCGGCGGTAGTGCTGGGGGGCGGCGTGCTCGGCGTTGAGACGGCGGCAGCGCTGGCTCGTTCAGGTGACAACGTCACGCTCGTTCATCGCGGCCCGTGGCTGATGGAGCAGCAGCTGGACCAGCAGGCGGGCGTACTGCTTGAAGAGGCGCTGGCGGCGCGGGGCGTGCGCTCTGAACTCGCCTCCGGCATCGCGGGGATTAACGGGAATAGCGTGACGCTGCTCAACGGACGCCGCGTCGCCGCCGCGCGCGTGGTGCTGGCGACCGGCGTGCACCCCAACGTCGCACTGGCGCAGGCCAGCGGTGTTCGCTGCGCGCGCGGCATCGTGGTGGATAGCCAGATGCGGACCTCCGCACCGGACGTCTACGCCATTGGCGAGTGCTGCGAAATTGACGGCCAGACCTTTGGCCTGGTCGCGCCCTGTATGACGCAGGCGGATATTCTCGCCGCGCGGCTGGCGGGTGACACAGCCGCGCCGTTTGCCCTCACCGACAATGGCGTGCGCCTCAAGGTGACCGGCGTGGAGCTGTTCAGCCTCGGGCGCGCGGCGGCGCAGGCGGGCGACGTGGTCTGGAGCTCCTGGGATCCGCTAACCCGTCACTATCGTCGGTTACTGATCCATCAGGGTGCGCTGGCTGGCGTGCTGCTGATGGGCGACTGCCGCAGCGCGGCAACATTTACCGATTTACTGGCAACGGCTGCGCCCGCACGCGCGGACTGGCTGTTCGATCGTTTCACTACGCAACCGCAGGTTGCAGGACAGAACGCTATGACAAAACCTACTCTGGTGGTGGTTGGGCACGGTATGGTCGGCCATCATTTTCTCGAAGACTGCGTTAACCGCAATCTGCATCAGCAGTATCAGATCGTTGTCTTTGGTGAGGAGCGCTATGCCGCCTATGACCGCGTGCATCTGTCGGAATACTTTGGCGGCCGAAGCGCGGCGTCGCTCTCGCTGGTGGAGGGGGAATTCTTTGCCGATAACGGCATTGAGCTGCGCCTCTCGCAGCAGATCGTCGCTATCGATCGCGACGCGCGCGTGGTGCGTACCGCCAGCGGGCATGAGACCCACTGGGACAAGCTGGTGCTGGCGACCGGCTCATACCCGTTCGTACCGCCGGTACCGGGCAACGATCTGCCGGGCTGCTTTGTCTACCGCACCCTTGACGACCTGGACAACATAGCGGCCCACGCGGCGGGCTCGCGTCGTGGCGTGGTGATTGGCGGCGGCCTGCTCGGGCTGGAAGCCGCTAATGCTCTGAAACAGCTCGGGCTGGAAACCCACGTGGTGGAGTTTGCGCCCAATCTGATGGCGGTGCAGCTTGATAATGACGGCGCGGCGATGCTGCGCAGGAAAATCGAGGCGCTGGGCGTTGGCGTTCACACCAGTAAAGCCACCACGGAAATTGCTGCGACGGACGACGGGCTGGTGCTGCGCTTCGCAGACGGTGAACAGCTGGAAACGGACATGGTGGTCTTCTCTGCCGGTATTCGTCCTCAGGACGCGCTGGCGCGCAGCAGCGGGCTGGCTGTCGGCGAGCGCGGCGGGATCTGCATTGATGACGCCTGCCGGACCTCCGATTCGAACGTGCTTGCCATCGGTGAATGCGCCCTGTGGGAGGGGAAAATCTTTGGCCTTGTGGCGCCGGGCTACCAGATGGCGCGCGTGGCCGCCGCCGCGCTCGCGGGCGAAGATAAAACCTTCACCGGGGCAGATATGAGCACTAAGCTCAAGCTGCTCGGCGTGGACGTGGCGTCGTTTGGCGATGCTCATGGGCGCACGCCGGGGGCGCTAAGCTACCAGTGGACGCACGGCCCGCAGCAAATCTACAAGAAAATCGTGGTCAGCCACGACGGAAAAACGCTGCTCGGCGGCGTGCTGGTGGGCGATGCCAGCGAATACGCTACGCTGGTGCAGATGATGCTTAACGGCATCAGCCTGCCGAAAGAGCCGGAAACGCTGATACTACCCGCGTTGTCAGGCAGCGCGCCAAAAGCGCTGGGCGTGGCGGCGCTGCCGGAAAGCGCGCAGATCTGTTCGTGTCATAACGTCAGCAAAGGCGATATCTGCCGGGCGGTGAGCGCGGGCGCAGCGGATATCGGCGCCGTTAAGCAGTGCACCAAAGCGGCGACCGGCTGCGGGGGCTGCAGCGCGCTGGTGAAGCAGGTGATGGAGTTCCAGCTTGCCGAGCAGGGCGTGGAGGTGAAAAAGGACATCTGCGAACACTTCCCGTACTCGCGCCAGGAGATTTACCATCTGGTGCGCGTCAACCATATCCGAACCTTCGACCAGCTTATCAGCCGCTACGGTCAGGGGCACGGGTGCGAGATCTGTAAGCCGCTGGTGGGGTCAGTGCTGGCCTCCTGCTGGAATGAGTATCTGCTCAAACCGGCGCATCTGCCATTGCAGGACACCAACGACCGCTACTTCGCCAATATTCAGAAGGACGGGACGTATTCCATCGTGCCGCGCATGCCCGCAGGAGAAGTGACCGCCGACGGGCTGATCGCCATCGGCCAGATTGCGAAACGCTACGGCCTGTACAGCAAAATCACCGGCGGGCAGCGTATCGACCTGTTTGGCGCCACCCTGGAACAGCTGCCTGAGATCTGGCAGGCGCTGGTGGAGGCCGGGTTTGAAACCGGGCACGCTTACGGGAAATCCCTGCGCACGGTGAAATCCTGCGTCGGGTCGACCTGGTGCCGCTACGGCGTGCAGGACTCCACTGGTCTCGCGGTCAGGCTGGAGCACCGCTACAAGGGCCTGCGCGCCCCGCACAAAATCAAAATGGCCGTTTCCGGCTGCACCCGCGAGTGCGCGGAGGCGCAGAGCAAAGACGTGGGGGTGATTGCCACGGACAAAGGCTGGAACCTCTATCTGTGCGGCAACGGCGGGATGAAGCCTCGCCATGCAGATCTCTTCGCCAGCGATCTGGATGACGAAACGCTGATCCGCACCGTAGACCGTTTCCTGATGTTCTACATCCGCACGGCGGATCGCCTGCAGCGCACCAGCACCTGGATGGACAACCTGGAGGGCGGCCTCGACTATCTGCGTGAGGTGATCCTCAACGACAGCCTGGGCATCGCCCGCGAGCTGGAGCAGGAGATGGCCCGGGTAGTCGAGACGTACCAATGCGAATGGCAAACCACGCTCAACGATCCTGACCGCCTGGCGCTGTTCCGCACCGCGGTGAACGTCGCGCCGTCGGACGAAAGCAAGCGCTGGCAGGAAATCTGCGGCATTGACGATATCCCGGAGCAGGCGGGCATTGGCGCGCGTCTTGGCCGTAAACCGATCGCGCTGTTCCGCTTTGGTCAAACTGTTTATGCCCTGGACGACCTGGAGCCGGGCAGCCGCGCGAACGTGCTGTCACGCGGCATCCTCGGCGATGCGGCGGGCGAACCGGTGGTTATTTCTCCGCTCTACAAGCAGCGCATTCGCCTGCGCGACGGCTGTCAGGTGGAGAACGGCGAACCCGCAGTGCGCGCCTGGCCGGTCAAAATTGAAAATGGCAAGGTGTGGGTCGGCAACGAAGAGCTGGTGATGCGCGCGGAGGCCTCATGACGGAAACCAGGACAACGTGCCCCTACTGCGGGGTCGGCTGCGGCGTGATCGCCAGCGTGGAGGATGGAGCGGTCAGCGTTCGGGGGGACGACACCCACCCTGCAAACTTTGGCCGCCTGTGCGTGAAAGGATCGGCCCTGGGGGAGACAACGGGCTTGCAGGGGCGATTGCTGTACCCCGTTGTCGATGGATTTGAGGTGGACTGGTCCCAGGCGCTGAACGCGGCGGGCGAGCGACTGCGGGAGATCATCGACACATGGGGGCCACGGGCGGTGGCGTTTTACGCCTCCGGCCAGCTGTTAACCGAGGACTACTATGCCGCCAACAAGCTGATGAAAGGGTTTATCGGCGCGGCGAACATCGATACCAATTCCCGGCTCTGCATGTCCTCGGCGGTGGTGGGCTACAGGCGCGCCTTTGGCGAAGACGTGGTGCCGTGCAGCTACGAGGATGTGGAAAATAGCGATCTGGTGGTGCTGGCAGGCTCGAACGCGGCCTGGACGCATCCGGTGCTCTATCAGCGTCTGGTGCAGGCAAAGCACATCAATCCGCAGATGAAGGTGGTGGTGATTGACCCGCGTAAAACCGCTACCTGCGATATTGCCGACCTGCATCTGGCGCTTAAACCCGGCAGCGACGCCGGGCTGTTTGTGGGGTTGCTCAATCTGATTCAGGGCACCGATGAGTGGCCGATTGCCCGCGTGGCGGCGTTTTGCGACCTTCCGGCAGAGGATATTGGTACCTTTTACGACTGGTTTGTTACCGTGCCTCGCGCCATTACGCTCTACACCATGGGGATCAACCAGTCCTCCAGCGGCAGCGACAAGTGCAGCGCCATCATTAACGTTCACCTTGCCAGCGGGAAGTTCAACCGTCCGGGCTGCGGCCCGTTTTCGCTGACCGGACAGCCAAACGCCATGGGCGGCCGGGAAGTGGGCGGGCTGGCGAACCAGCTGGCGGCGCATATGAGCTTCGAGCCGGACGATCTTTCGCGGGTGGCGCGTTTCTGGGGAACGGAACGGCTGGCGCAGACGCCGGGCCTGATGGCGGTGGAACTGTTTGACGCCATCGCCCGCGGCGAGGTGAAGGCGGTGTGGATCATGGGCACCAATCCTGCCGTGTCGCTGCCGGACAGCCACGCGGTGTGTCAGGCGCTGGCGGCCTGTCCGCTGGTGATTGTCTCTGAGGTGATGAAAGATACCGACACCAGCCGGTTCGCCCATATCCGTTTTCCGGCGCTGGGCTGGGGGGAGAAGGACGGCACGGTGACCAATTCCGAGCGGCGCATTTCGCGCCAGCGCGCGTTTCTGCCCGCGCCGGGTGAGGCGAAGCCGGACTGGTGGATCGTGGCTCAGATTGCAAAACGGCTGGGCTACGGCGAGGCCTTTGCCTGGCAACATCCGCAGGAGATTTTTTGCGAACATGCGGCGCTGACGGCGTTTGAAAATAACGGCACGCGGGCGTTGAACCTTCAGGAACTGGCGGGGTTAACCCGTGAAGCGTGGGAGACGCTTGAGCCGTACCAGTGGCCGACGGGGAATTTACCGCGCCGAAACGTAGTGCCTGTCGATCCGCTGCCGCACGGCGCGACGGCTACCGCGCTATACCCGGCGATCCTCAACACTGGCCGTATCCGCGACCAGTGGCACACCATGACCCGTACGGGACACGTGCCCCGGCTGATGCAGCATATCGCGGAGCCGTTTGTTGAGGTCTGCGCCGCAGACGCCATTCGGTTTTCACTGTGCGACGGCCAGCTGGCGCGGATCGGCTCGCCGCGCGGCGTGATGGTGGCCAGAGTACGAATCAGCGACGGAATACGGGAAGGCGAAGCGTTTGCCCCGATGCACTGGAACGCTGAGTTTGCCCGCCAGGGAAAGGTTAACGCGCTGGTGGAAGGGCGCATCGATCCGGCTTCCGGGCAGCCGGAGAGTAAGCAAACCGCCGTCAGAATCATGCCCTGGCAGCCCGCCTGGCAGGGGGAGCTCTATGCCCGGGAATGGCCGGAAATCCCCTCTTCGGTTCACTGGTGGCGTAAAGCCTCGCGAATGACGATAGCGGGTGAAAAGCCGCTGCTGTCGTGGGTCATGGACTATGCCAGCGGCCGGGGCTGGCAGCTGCAGGTTGCGCAAACCGGGGAACGCAGCAGCGTGCTGGCCTGGCATAACGGCCATCTGATGCTGGGTTTTTGGGAAGGCACCGCCTTGCCCGATCTGGCGCACCCGGTGATAGAAGCCGCTTTTCAGTCACCACCCTCGACGCCCGCTGAGCGCCATGCGCTGCTGAACGGGCAGGGCGTGGGGAAGGTTACAGATCCGGGGCGCATCATCTGCAGCTGTTTCAGCGTTGGAGAAAACGCGATACGGGAGGCGATTGCCGGAGGCTGCGGTTCCGTTACCGCGCTGGGGGCGACGCTACGGTGCGGCACGAACTGCGGTTCGTGCGTGCCTGAGCTCAAAACAATGTTTCAGGAAATTCCGGAAAATTCCCCGTAAAGCTGCAAAGAGGGAGAAATCACGTTAAGGTACCTGGTGTTCTTACGTAAGCACCGGGTAATTCTTACGACATTGATGACTGTTTCTCCCCCTTTCCGAACGCTGGTTTTACTCTCCCTTGTTACTGCCGGAGCCGTTCACGGTGCGCCGAATTCCTTTATCCAGCAGGCACAAAATCCCTTTGATAATAACGGGGATAATCTCCCCGATCTCGGTATGGCAGCCCCCACCGGGGAAGGGGAAAAGCATCTCGCTGAAATGGCGAAAGCCTTTGGTGAAGCCAGTATGACCGACAACGGCCTGACTACGGGCGAGCAGGCGCGGCAGTTTGCCTTCGGTCAGGTGCGCGACGCGGTGAGCGGCGAGGTGAACCAGCAGATTGAATCCTGGCTGTCGCCCTGGGGGAATGCCAGCGTCAATTTGCTGGTGGATAACGACGGGAAATTCAACGGCAGCAGCGGGAGCTGGTTTATTCCCTGGAACGATAACAACCGTTACCTGAGCTGGAGCCAGCTCGGCCTGACGCAGCAGACGGATGGCCTGGTCAGTAACGCCGGAATCGGCCAGCGCTGGGTGGCCGGAAAATGGCTGCTGGGCTACAACACCTTTTACGACAACCTGCTGGATGAGAACCTGCAGCGTGCCGGGCTGGGTGCGGAGGTGTGGGGAGAAAATCTGCGCCTGTCGGCTAACTATTATCAGCCTTTTGCCGGCTGGCGCGACAGCTCTGACGTCCAGGAGCAGCGCATGGCGCGGGGATATGACGTGACCGCCAAAGCCTGGCTGCCGTGGTTTCATCACCTGAACACCAGCGTCAGCTTTGAGCAATATTTTGGCGACAACGTTGACCTCTTCAACAGCGGAACCGGGTATCATAACCCGGTGGCGGTCAATCTCGGGCTTAACTATACCCCCGTGCCGCTGGTGACGCTGACCGCCGGGCATAAGCAGGGCGAAAGCGGAGAGAGCCAGAATAACCTCGGGCTGAAGCTCAACTATCGCTTCGGCGTGCCGCTGGTTAAGCAGCTCTCCGCCGGAGAGGTCGCGGCCACGCGATCCCTGCGCGGAAGCCGCTATGACTCGCCGGAGCGTAACAGCCTGCCGGTGATGGAGTTCCGCCAGCGTAAAACGCTCTCCGTCTGGCTGGCAACCCCGCCGTGGGATCTCAAAGGGGGCGAAACCGTCATGCTGAAGCTGCAGGTTCGCAGCACTCACGGTATTCGTCAGATCCACTGGCAGGGTGATACCCAGGCATTGAGCCTGACGTCCCCGGGGAAAAGTGACAGCACCGATGGCTGGAGCGTGATCATGCCTGCCTGGAATGACGCTGAAGGGGCGACAAACCGCTGGCATCTCTCGGCGGTGGTGGAAGATGCGAAGGGCCAGCGCGTCTCATCCAATGAGATCACGCTCGCTGTGGTGCAGCCGCTGGTCGCATTACCTGACGACGACCCGCGTTGGAAGCTGCTGCCGGATGAGTAATGCTTAAAAAATACGTTCCTGATGGACCCACACCGCGGCTTCAACGCGGGATTTTAGCTTCATTTTCTTGAGCATATGCTTCACGTGCACTTTAACCGTGCTTTCGGTGATATCCAGGCGGCGGGCGATCATTTTGTTCGGCAGGCCCTGGGCAATCAGCTTCAGAATATCGCGTTCGCGCGGGGTTAACTGGCTGACGTCGCGGTCAGAGGTGGCGCGGTTCGCCCGCAGGCTGGCGGCCAGCACCGGCGTCAGGGCCTCGCTCAGCACCATCTCGCCTGCGGCGGCCTGCTGCAGCGCCTTGAGCAGGTCTTCTGGCTCCATATCCTTCAGCAGATAGCCATCCGCGCCGCGCTTCAGCGCCGTGACCACATCCTCTTCGTGGTTGGAGACGCTAAAGACCACCACGCGACCGGAAAGGGATTTCTCGCGCAACTTGTCGAGGGTTTCCAGACCGTTCATGCCGGGCATGTTGAGATCGAGCAGGATCAGATCCGGATCGAGGGATTCGGCCAGCTCAATACCCTGTTCACCGTTGCTGGCTTCGCCAACCACGGTAATGTCGGGTGCCATGCTGACCAGCTGTTTTACGCCAGTACGCAGCATCGGATGGTCGTCGATCAACAGGATGGATGCCGGTTCCTGATTAGTCATGGGTTTCTCCTTGAGCAGTTGTAAGCGGTTTTTCGGGAATAAAGGTGACCACAACTTCCGTGCCACCCGTCTCTCTCCGTCGAACCTGGCAATCACCGCGCAGGCTTTGGGCGCGGTCTCGCATAATGATTAAACCATAGTGGTTAGTGCGTTCGGCATTTTCCGGCACGCCGCGACCGTTGTCGTGAACCGTCAGCCTGACCTGATTAGCGTGCTGGCTGACGGTAACCGTAACCGCCGTCGCTTCAGCGTGTTTGAGCACGTTGCTCAGCGCTTCGCGGGCGATCTGCAGCAGATGAATCGCCTGATGGGAAGGGACAAACCGCGGCGGCAGCTGGTAATCCAGCTTCACCGGGAAGCCAAGCCGGGCACTAAATTCCTGGCAGCTGGATTCCAGCGCCGGGCGCAGCCCCGGCTCGGTCAGCTGCAGGCGGAAGGTGGTCAGCAGCTCGCGCAGCTGTACCCAGGAGGTGTTCAGCTCGTTGCGGATCTGGCTCAGCAGCTGTTTGTTGCTTTCCGGCATTTCCGCGTCCTGCATCTGCAGGCAGCTCACCTGCATTTTCATACAGGAGAGCGACTGGGCGATAGAGTCGTGGAGCTCGCGGGCGATGGTCGCGCGCTCTTCCATGACGATCAGCTGCTGCTGTTTTTCCTGGTGCCTGTCGAGCGCCAGCGTGGCCGTTAACTGTTCAACCAGGGTGTCCACCAGCTGCTGCTGGTCGTGGCTCAGATGACGTCCGGCTGGCAGGGTGGCCAGCAGAATACCGTACTGGGTGTGGCTGTCCGTCAGCCGCCACTTCAGGGTAGTGCCGCCAGAAGCCTGCAGCGGCAGGCCGCGCGGGCACAGGTGACAGCCTTTATCATCGCAGGACATGTCGGACTGACAGGTAAACTCCTGATGATTATCTTCATCTTCCACATCGTAAACCCGCAGCTCCAGGTCATGCAGCAGAGTCAGATTTTGCAGGCCGTTCAGCACCGGCGAAAGGCGTTCACATAGCGGCACCTGCATGTGCAGCCGACGGTTGGCTTGCCACAGGAAGGAGAGGATCTCATTTTTCTGCTCCAGCCCGGCGGTTTTTTCCTGCACGCGCTGTTCCAGCACCGCGTAGCTTTCGGAGAGCTCCGCCGACATGGTGTTCAGCGCCTGGCCGAGCATGGCCATCTCGTTGCGGCCGCTGATGTGCGTACGCTGGGTAAAATCTCTGTTCGTTACGGCGCGCGCCATCGCCAGCAGCTGTTTCCAGGGATTCAGCAGCCGCGCCCGGAGCCAGATAATGGTGAAGATCAGTAGCAGGCCCATAAACAGCGCCATGGCACGGTGTACCATTACCACCCGGTCGATGCGTAATTCGGTGGTTTGGTCGAAAGAGGAGACCAGCGCGTCAATGCGGGAGACGAAACCCGCTACGTCCTGCGCAACGGTTTCGGTGCTGCGCGCCTGTTTCAGACCGGGTTCCAGCTGGGTGTGCCAGTAGCCCTGCAGGGCTTTAAGCTGGGACTGCTGGCCGGCGCGGATGGCGGCGTTTTCCAGTTCGGGGCTGAAGGCCGTGCGCTCCATTTCATCAATTAAGGGCCGATCGTCCTGCGTCAGGGGGACCGACGCCAGCAGACGATAACTCTGCATGCGTAGAGAACCTGCCTCGTTGATGGCATGTGCATTACCCTGTACCCCTTGTACCAGCCAGCCGGAAATCGCCATGCCGGCCACGCCAAGGGCGGTAGACAGCAAAACAATCAGGGCTAGCTGATTGACGAGAGTCAGCGGTGATAAACATCTTTTTAACATAGAGTTGCCGGGCTCCTGACGTGGCCTGCTTGCAGGAATGGCGCTATTCTGGTGCATACCCTGGAGTATACCCATACCAATAAAGGATTACCCCTAAATTGCCAACGGAGTATAGGTGAAGAAGCGGTGGTAGCAAGGAACCTTCAGTGCAGTGAAAAACCACGTCTTTTTTACCGAATTATCCTACTCACTAAGGATAACCCCTTTTTTTGCGCCGCAAATCCCCGCACTTTTCCTTTGATTTATATCAACTTACCGCCGCCCTAAAACCCTAATGTTTGCAGCATCATTCGAGAATCAGAGGTGTCTATGAGTCACTCATCCGCTCCCGAAAGGGAAAATGGTGCCGTTATTACAGACTGGCGTCCAGAGGATCCGGCGTTCTGGCAACAGCGCGGCCATCGTGTAGCAAGCCGGAATCTGTGGATTTCCGTTCCGTGTCTGCTTTTAGCGTTTTGCGTATGGATGTTGTTTAGCGCGGTCGCGGTAAACCTGCCGAAAGTAGGGTTTACGTTCACGACCGATCAGCTGTTTATGCTTACCGCATTGCCGTCGCTGTCTGGCGCGCTGCTGCGTGTCCCTTACGCGTTTATGGTCCCGGTATTCGGTGGCCGTCGCTGGACGGCGTTCAGTACGGGCATCATGATCGTCCCTTGCGTGTGGCTAGGCTTCGCGGTGCAGGATACCTCCACGCCGTTCAGCGTGTTCGTGATTATCTCCCTGCTGTGCGGTTTCGCCGGGGCTAACTTCGCCTCCAGCATGGCGAACATCAGCTTCTTCTTCCCGAAAGCGAAGCAGGGCGGCGCGCTGGGTATTAACGGCGGTCTGGGCAACATGGGCGTAAGCGTGATGCAGCTGATTGCGCCGCTGGCGATCTCTGTTTCTATTTTTGCCGCCTTCGGTGGCGGCGGCGTTGAGCAGGCGGATGGTTCTTCCCTCTACCTGCAGAACGCGGCCTGGATTTGGGTTCCGTTCCTGGTGGTCTTCACCCTCGCTGCGTGGTTCTTTATGAACGATCTGAGCGCGTCGAAAGCATCCCTGAGCGAGCAGCTTCCGGTGCTGAAGCGTGGACACCTGTGGGTGATGGCGCTGCTGTATCTGGCTACCTTCGGTTCGTTTATCGGCTTCTCAGCGGGCTTTGCCATGCTGTCGAAAACCCAGTTCCCGGACGTGCAGATCCTGCAATTCGCCTTCTTCGGTCCGTTCATTGGCGCACTGGCGCGTTCGCTGGGCGGCATGATCTCTGACCGTCTGGGCGGGACTCGCGTTACGCTGGTGAACTTTATTGTGATGGCAGTCTTCTGCGCGCTGCTGTTCCTTACGCTGCCTTCTGACGGGCAGGGCGGTAACTTCTTTGCCTTCTTCGGCGTGTTTATGGTGCTGTTCCTGACGGCCGGGTTGGGGAGTGCTTCCACCTTCCAGATGATCTCCGTGATCTTCCGCAAGCTGACGATGGATCGCGTGAAAGCGCAGGGCGGAAGCGAAGAGCAGGCCATGCGTGAAGCGGCGACGGATACGGCTGCGGCCCTGGGCTTTATCTCGGCTATTGGCGCAATTGGCGGCTTCTTTATTCCGAAAGCGTTCGGCATCTCGCTTGACCTGACCGGCTCTCCGGCTGGCGCCATGAAAGTCTTCCTCGTCTTCTATATCGCCTGCGTCGTGATTACGTGGCTGGTATATGGCCGTAATACCAAGAAAAATAAGTAAGTGTGATTATCCGTTAACGCGGCCTTCGGGCCGCGTTTTTTTTGACTGAATAATAGTTACAACATACTGAAAGCTTTTACCGCAGTCATCTGCGGGTAACACTGTGATCGCCATCGCTTTGCAGGGATGTCTACCCCTTAATACCTGAGATGTTAAATTTTGCCGGGGTTATTGTACGATGAATAATAAATATCTTTATAAATCATTTATTTATTCGTTTTAAAAATATACCGCTTTGGTGGTATTTGGTCTAACCCCTCCTTTTACAGTCCCTCTTCGTCTTGATCGTTATCAATTCTCCCCCTCTTTCAGGGCGTTACCTTCGCTGCAAATCAGCAATGTCGATTTAGAGAGCCACAGGCTCCATACAGGAGATACCCGATGAGCAAATTTTTGGACCGGTTTCGCTACTTCAAACAGAAGGGTGAAACTTTTGCCGATGGGCACGGCCAGGTTCTGGATACCAACCGGGACTGGGAAGACGGTTACCGCCAGCGCTGGCAGCATGACAAAGTCGTCCGTTCTACCCACGGCGTAAACTGCACTGGCTCATGTAGCTGGAAGATTTTCGTTAAAAACGGTCTGGTGACCTGGGAAATGCAGCAGACCGACTATCCGCGCACCCGTCCGGATATGCCAAACCATGAACCGCGCGGCTGCCCGCGCGGGGCCAGCTACTCCTGGTATCTCTACAGCGCCAACCGTCTGAAATACCCGCTGATGCGCAAACGCCTGATGAAAATGTGGCGTGAAGCGAAAGTGCAGCACAGCGACCCGGTTGATGCCTGGGCCTCTATCATTGAAGATGCCGACAAAGCGAAAAGCTTCAAGCAGGCGCGCGGTCGCGGTGGTTTCGTTCGTTCTTCCTGGAAAGAGGTGAACGAGCTGATTGCCGCCTCCAACGTCTATACCGTAAAAACCTACGGTCCTGACCGCGTGGCGGGCTTCTCGCCAATCCCGGCGATGTCGATGGTCTCTTACGCTTCCGGCGCGCGCTACCTGTCGCTTATCGGCGGGACCTGCCTGAGCTTCTACGACTGGTACTGTGACCTGCCGCCAGCGTCACCGCAGACCTGGGGTGAGCAGACCGACGTGCCGGAATCCGCCGACTGGTACAACTCCAGCTACATTATCGCCTGGGGCTCTAACGTGCCGCAGACCCGTACCCCGGACGCGCACTTCTTTACCGAAGTCCGCTACAAAGGGACCAAAACCGTTGCGGTCACCCCGGACTACGCGGAAATCGCCAAGCTGTGCGACCTGTGGCT
Organism: Enterobacter sp. 725m/11; assembly: GCF_011683705.1. Classification (NCBI taxonomy): domain Bacteria; kingdom Pseudomonadati; phylum Pseudomonadota; class Gammaproteobacteria; order Enterobacterales; family Enterobacteriaceae; genus Enterobacter; species Enterobacter sp. 725m/11. The sequence goes on from NZ_JAAQOK010000009.1 coordinate 36,405, forward strand.
GGCACCGAAACAGGGTACCGATGCCGCGATGGCGATGGCGATGGGCCACGTCATGCTGCGCGAATTCCACCTCGACAAACCGAGCCAGTACTTCACCGACTACGTGCGTCGCTACACCGACATGCCGATGCTGGTGATGCTGGAAGAGCGTGAGGGCTACTATGCCGCGGGCCGCACGCTGCGCGCCGCCGATCTGGTGGACGCGCTGGGCCAGGAAAACAACCCTGAGTGGAAAACCGTTGCCTATAACAGCAACGGCGAGCTGGTGGCGCCAAACGGCTCTATCGGCTTCCGCTGGGGCGAGAAGGGCAAGTGGAACCTTGAGCAGCGCAACAGCACCACCGGTGAAGAGACGGAGCTGCGCCTCAGCATGCTGGGCAGCCAGGACGAGATCGCCGAGGTTGGCTTCCCGTACTTTGGCGGTGAAGGTTCCGAGCACTTCAACAAGGTTGAACTGAAAAACGTGCTGATGCACAAGCTGCCGGTTAAGCGCCTGCAGCTGGCCGACGGTTCTACCGCGTTGGTCACCACCGTCTATGACCTGACCATGGCGAACTACGGCCTGGAGCGCGGTCTGAACGACGAAAACTGCGCAACCAGCTATGACGATGTGAAGGCCTATACCCCGGCCTGGGCGGAGCAGATCACCGGCGTACCGCGCGCGCAGATCGTTCGTATCGCCCGCGAGTTTGCGGAAAACGCCGACAAGACCCACGGTCGTTCGATGATCATTGTGGGTGCCGGTCTGAACCACTGGTATCACCTCGATATGAACTATCGCGGTCTGATCAATATGCTGATCTTCTGCGGCTGCGTCGGTCAGAGCGGCGGCGGCTGGGCGCACTACGTGGGCCAGGAAAAACTGCGTCCGCAGACCGGCTGGCAGCCGCTGGCGTTTGCCCTTGACTGGCAGCGTCCGGCACGTCACATGAACAGCACCTCCTACTTCTATAACCACTCCAGCCAGTGGCGCTACGAGACGGTTACCGCGCAGGAACTGCTGTCGCCGATGGCGGATAAATCCCGCTACAGCGGCCACCTGATTGATTTCAACGTGCGCGCTGAACGCATGGGCTGGCTGCCGTCTGCGCCGCAACTGGGCACTAACCCGCTGCGCATTGCACAAGAGGCGAAGCAAGCGGGCATGTCGCCGGTGGATTACACCGTCAAATCCCTGAAGGAAGGCTCCATCCGCTTCGCGGCAGAACAGCCTGAGAACGGCAAAAACCATCCGCGCAACCTGTTCATCTGGCGCTCCAACCTGCTGGGCTCGTCCGGTAAAGGTCACGAGTACATGCTGAAATACCTGCTGGGCACCGAGAACGGTATTCAGGGTAAAGACCTCGGCAAGCAGGGCGGCGTGAAGCCAGAAGAAGTGGAATGGAAAGACAACGGTCTGGACGGCAAGCTGGATCTGGTGGTGACGCTGGACTTCCGTCTGTCCAGCACCTGCCTGTACTCCGATATCGTGCTGCCAACCGCCACCTGGTACGAAAAAGACGACATGAATACCTCGGACATGCATCCGTTTATTCATCCGCTGTCTGCCGCCGTTGACCCGGCGTGGGAATCGAAAAGCGACTGGGATATCTACAAAGACATCGCGAAGAAATTCTCCGAAGTCTGCGTAGGTCACCTGGGCAAAGAGACCGACGTGGTGACGCTGCCAATCCAGCACGACTCCGCTGCCGAACTGGCGCAGCCGCTTGACGTGAAGGACTGGAAAAAAGGCGAATGCGACCTGATCCCGGGCGTGACCGCGCCGCACATCATTCCGGTTGAACGTGATTACCCGGCAACCTACGAGCGCTTTACCTCCATCGGCCCGCTGATGGAGAAAATCGGTAACGGCGGCAAAGGCATCGCCTGGAACACCCAGAGCGAAATGGACCTGCTGCGCAAGCTCAATTACACCAAAGCAGACGGCCCGGCCAAAGGCCAGCCAATGCTCAACACGGCAATTGATGCGGCGGAGATGATCCTGACCCTGGCACCGGAAACCAACGGCCACGTGGCGGTGAAAGCGTGGGCGGCCCTGAGTGAATTTACCGGTCGCGACCACACGCATCTGGCGAAGAATAAAGAGGAAGAGAAAATCCGCTTCCGCGATATCCAGGCTCAACCGCGCAAGATTATCTCCAGCCCGACCTGGTCTGGTCTGGAAGATGAGCATGTGTCCTATAACGCTGGTTATACCAACGTTCACGAGCTGATCCCATGGCGCACGCTTTCTGGTCGTCAGTCACTGTATCAGGACCACCAGTGGATGCGCGACTTCGGTGAAAGCCTGCTGGTGTACCGTCCGCCAATCGACACCCGCTCCGTGAAAGCGGTAATGGGCGCGAAATCGAACGGTAACCCTGAGAAGGCGCTGAACTTCCTGACGCCGCACCAGAAGTGGGGTATCCACTCCACCTACAGCGACAACCTGCTGATGCTGACCCTGTCGCGCGGTGGTCCGATTGTCTGGATGAGCGAAGCGGACGCCAAAGATCTGGGTATCGAAGATAACGACTGGATTGAAGTGTTCAACAGCAACGGCGCCCTGACGGCGCGTGCGGTGGTGAGCCAGCGCGTGCCGGCCGGGATGACCATGATGTACCACGCGCAGGAACGTATCGTGAACCTGCCGGGTTCAGAGATCACCGAGCAGCGCGGCGGTATTCACAACTCCGTGACCCGTATTACGCCGAAGCCGACCCACATGATCGGTGGCTATGCGCAGCTGGCCTACGGCTTTAACTACTACGGCACCGTAGGATCGAACCGCGATGAGTTCGTGGTGGTACGTAAGATGAAGAATATTAACTGGTTAGACGGCGAAGGTAATGACCAGGTACAGGAGAGCGTAAAATGAAAATTCGTTCACAAGTCGGCATGGTGCTGAATCTGGATAAGTGCATCGGCTGCCACACCTGTTCAGTGACCTGTAAAAACGTCTGGACCAGCCGCGAAGGTATGGAGTACGCCTGGTTCAACAACGTGGAAAGTAAGCCGGGCACCGGCTTCCCGACCGACTGGGAAAACCAGGAGAAGTGGAAGGGCGGCTGGATCCGCAAAATCAACGGCAAGCTGCAGCCGCGCATGGGTAACCGCGCAATGCTGCTGGGTAAAATCTTCGCTAACCCGCACCTGCCGGGGATTGAGGATTATTACGAGCCGTTTGATTACGACTACCAGAACCTGCACAACGCGCCGGAAAGCAAACACCAGCCGATCGCCCGCCCTCGCTCGCTGATCACTGGGCAGCGCATGGACAAAATTACCAGCGGTCCAAACTGGGAAGAAATTCTGGGCGGCGAGTTCGAAAAGCGCGCCAAAGACCAGAACTTCGAGAACATGCAGAAGGCGATGTACGGCCAGTTCGAAAACACCTTCATGATGTATCTGCCGCGCCTGTGCGAACACTGCCTGAACCCGGCGTGCGTCGCGACCTGCCCGAGCGGTGCCATCTACAAGCGTGAAGAAGACGGCATCGTACTGATCGACCAGGACAAGTGCCGCGGCTGGCGCATGTGCATCACCGGCTGCCCGTACAAAAAAATCTACTTCAACTGGAAGAGCGGTAAGTCAGAGAAGTGCATCTTCTGCTACCCGCGTATCGAAGCCGGTATGCCGACCGTCTGCTCTGAGAGCTGCGTAGGTCGTATTCGTTACCTCGGCGTGCTGCTGTACGACGCGGACGCGATTGAGAATGCCGCAAGCACCGAGAATGAGAAAGATCTCTATCAGCGTCAACTGGACGTATTCCTCGATCCGAACGATCCGAAGGTGATTGAGCAGGCCCTGAAAGACGGCATTCCGCAGAGCGTGATTGACGCCGCACAGCAGTCGCCGGTGTACAAAATGGCGATGGACTGGAAGCTGGCTCTGCCGCTGCACCCGGAATACCGCACCCTGCCGATGGTCTGGTACGTGCCGCCGTTGTCTCCGATTCAGTCTGCGGCGGACGCGGGCGAGCTGGGCAGCAACGGTATTCTGCCGGACGTGGAAAGCCTGCGTATCCCGGTTCAGTACCTGGCCAACCTGCTGACCGCCGGAGATACCCAGCCGGTGCTGCTGGCGCTGAAACGTATGCTGGCAATGCGTCACTTCAAACGTGCGGAAACCGTTGACGGCGTGAACGATACCCGCGCGCTGGAAGAGGTCGGCCTGACCGAAGCGCAGGCGCAGGAGATGTACCGCTATCTGGCAATCGCTAACTACGAAGATCGTTTCGTGGTGCCAAGCAGCCACCGCGAGCTGGCTCGCGAGGCCTTCCCGGAGAAAAGCGGGTGTGGCTTTACCTTTGGCGACGGTTGCCACGGGTCAGACAGTAAATTCAACCTGTTCAACAGCCGCCGCATCGACGCCATGGATGTGACCAGCAAAACGGAGCCGCACCAATGATTGAACTCGTCATTGTTTCGCGTCTGCTCGAGTACCCTGATGCTGCGCTTGCGCAGCATCAACAGGAACTCTTTGATGCACTCGCGTCATCTGAAAACCTGGATAAAGAGGATGCCCAGAAGCTGGGCGTTTTCCTCCGCGATCTGCTGGCGCGCGATCTGCTCGACGCGCAGGCGGACTACAGCCAGCTGTTTGACCGTGGTCGTGCGACGTCTCTGCTGCTGTTTGAGCACGTTCACGGTGAATCCCGCGACCGCGGTCAGGCGATGGTGGACCTGATGGCCCAGTACGAGCAGCACGGCCTGCAGCTCGACAGCCGCGAGCTGCCGGACCACCTGCCGCTGTACCTGGAGTATCTGGCGCAGCTGCCGAAAGAAGAGGCGCTGGGTGGTCTGCAGGATATCGCCCCGATTCTTGCGCTGCTCGGCGCGCGTCTACAGCAGCGTGAGAGCCGCTATGCCGTACTGTTCGATCTGCTGGTGAAGCTGGCGAACGCCTCTGTAGACAGTGAAAAAGTGGCGGAGAAAATCGCGGATGAAGCCCGGGATGATACCCCGCAAGCGCTGGATGCGGTCTGGGAAGAAGAGCAGGTGAAATTCTTTGCTGACCAGAACTGCGGCGAGTCTGAAATCTCCGCTCACCAGCGTCGTTTTGCCGGCGCGGTTGCCCCGCAATATTTGAATATCTCTAACGGAGGACGGCACTAATGCACTTCCTGAATATGTTCTTCTTTGACATTTACCCGTATATCGCGGGCACCGTATTCCTGGTGGGAAGCTGGCTGCGCTATGACTACGGCCAGTACACCTGGCGTGCTGCCTCCAGCCAGATGCTGGATCGCAAAGGGATGCACGTCGCGTCTAACCTGTTCCACATCGGTATTTTGGGGATTTTTGCCGGTCACTTCCTTGGGATGCTGACGCCGCACTGGATGTACGAAGCGTGGCTGCCGATTGAAGTGAAGCAGAAGATGGCGATGATCGCCGGCGGTGCTTGCGGCGTGATGACCCTGGTGGGTGGCCTGCTGCTGCTGAAACGTCGTCTGTTCAGCCCGCGCGTGCGTGCAACCACCACTGCAGCGGACATCCTGATCCTCTCCCTGCTGATGGTGCAGTGCGCGCTGGGTCTGCTGACTATTCCATTCTCTGCGCAGCATATGGACGGCAGTGAAATGATGAAGCTGGTGGGGTGGGCGCAGTCCGTCGTGACCTTCCACGGCGGAGCGTCTGAGCACCTGGACGGCGTGGCGTTTATCTTCCGCGTTCACCTGGTGCTGGGGATGACGCTGTTTGTGCTGTTCCCGTTCTCCCGACTGGTGCATATCTGGAGCGCGCCGGTGGAGTACCTGACGCGCAAATATCAGATTGTGCGTGCCCGTCGCTAATTCAGCGTCTTGATACCAACCCCGCTTTCGCGGGGTTTTTTTTCGCCCCAGCCCAGGTTGTTGCCCGCTGCAGCAAACAGGATCAGCGCGCCGCCCGCCAGCTGCGTCAGGTTCAGCGAGTGTCCGAACACCAGGTTATCGACAACGATCGCCACCACCGGATAGATAAACGACAGGGAGCCGGTAATGGGGGTAGGTAGCTTCTGAATCGCGCTGTAGAGCAGCTGATACATAATGCCGGTATGGACGATGCCGAGCGTCAGCAGGATCGGCCAGGGAAAATCACCGGAAAATGACGGCCAGCTGGCAAACGGCAGAAGCATCACGACGCCCGTCAGCACCTGAATAAAGGCAATATGCTGCGGTGCGATAGTTTTCAGTTTGCGCGCAATGATTGCCGTCAGCGCGTAGAAGAAGGCCGCGGCCATTGCCAGACCGATACCCGCCAGCCATTCAGTGTCGTGGGTACCGGTCAGCTCGCTGGAGAGCAGTATCACCACGCCGCCGAAGGCGAGGAACAGCCAGCCCCATTTCACCACGCTGACGCGCTCGCCTAAAAACATCCCCATCAGGACCAGCATAAACGGCTGAGTGTTATAGACCACGGTCGAAAGACCAATAGAGATCCGCTCATAGGCTGCGAAGAGCAGTAGCCAGTTCACCACTAATGCCACACCGCCGAGAATCGCCAGCAGCAGCGTGGTGCGGGTGAGGGGGCTAAAGGGCTTTTGACTTACCCGGATAAAAATGAAAAGCGCTATTGCACCAATAAGGCAGCGCCAGAACACCACTTCCGTCACCGGCAGACCGCTGAGCAAAACAAACGCGCCGATAGAGCCGGAAATTAACATCGCCAGACTCATCTGCCAGACGCCTTTATGTAAATCACGCATCATTCACCTCCTGATTAATAACGCTATTGTCGAAAATCGCTGTTGGGTTTTACAGGGGTGAGATAAGGTTGAAGGTGTTAACTGCTTTTTTAAATTAGGTGAAACGAGTGGAATACCTTATTGATGATATCGATCGGCAAATTTTAGCCTGCCTGGTTGAGGATGCGCGCATGTCGTTGAAGGTGCTCAGCGGCCGCATTGGCCTGACCTCACCCAGCACGGCGGAGCGTCTGAAGCGGCTGGAGGAGCGCGGTGTGATTCAGGGGTATGGCGCACGGGTGAATCTCGCGGCGCTGGGGTATACGCTGCAGGCGCTGGTACGGGTTCGCCCCTTACCGGGTCTGTTGCATAAGGTGGATAAGTACATTCAGGCGATGCCGGAGTGTATTGAGAGCGACAAGGTGACCGGGGAAGACTGCTTTGTGATTAGGCTGGTGGTGCGATCGATAGAACAACTGGATGCGCTGCTGGACGGGCTGGCGGAGCATGCCCAATGTAATACGTCGATTGTGAAAAGTTCGCCAGTGAAGCGTCGTTTGCCGCCAATGTAGTCGTCTGTCGCCGGGTGGCGGCTGCGCCTCGCCCTTCGGGTCGTTGCCTGCGGCAACGCTTTCTCGCTGCGCTCGAATCGAACCTTAGTCGAAGCTTCTCATCCTTCCCCTTACGGAAATACATGATGCACGGTGCGAGCAGAATGTTAAGTGTCGTTTGAAAGTGATGGTGGTGGGGGAAGGATTCGAACCTTCGAAGTCGATGACGGCAGATTTACAGTCTGCTCCCTTTGGCCGCTCGGGAACCCCACCACGGGGTAATGCTTTTTTACTGGCCTGCTTCCTGCTGGAAGCGGGGCGCATCATATCAAATGAGACGCCCCTGTAAAGCATTCCTTTAGGGAAAAGAAGCTGTTTGCCTGCTTTTTATCCGTAAAGGCGCAAAGCTAATCAATTCATTTTCCGAAAGATTAAAGAATGATGGTTCTGTTACCGTAGACAAAGACACGCTGCGCCAGCACCTGATACAGGGCACGACTCAACACGTTCTTCTCAACGTCACGTCCGGCGCGCATCATATCTTCTGCGGTGTAGGTGTGATCCACGTGAATCACGTCCTGCATGATGATGGGACCTTCGTCCAGATTGTCATTCACGTAGTGCGCGGTTGCGCCGATGATCTTCACGCCGCGCTCGTACGCCTGGTGATAAGGCCGCGCGCCAATAAAGGCCGGCAGGAACGAGTGGTGAATGTTGATAATCTTGTTCGGGAAGCGGGCGACGAAGGAAGGCGTCAGCACGCGCATATATTTCGCCAGCACCACGTAGTCCGGGTTATGCGCTTCAATGGCAGCAGCCATCAGGTTGTCGTGCTCTTCACGGGTATGGCCTTCATGGCTCACCAGCTCGAACGGAATATCAAAACGCTCAACCAGCGTGCGCAGGGTTTCGTGGTTGCCAATAACAGCGGCAATTTCTACGTCCAGGCCGCCGTAATTGGCCTTCATCAACAGATCGCCCAGGCAGTGAGCTTCTTTCGTCACCAGGATCACAATGCGACGACGGCCCGCAGGATTCAGCTCACGCACGGAACCGTCCGGTAGCGCGCTGTCCAGATCGGCCAGCAGGGTGGTGTCGTTGAAAATGCCTTCCAGTTCGGTACGCATGAAGAAGCGACCGGTACGGTGGTCAACGAACTCGTTGTTCTGCACGATATTCAGTTCATGCTTGTAGCAAATATTGGTGATTCGTGCGATCAGCCCTTTTTGATCGGGACAGATAGTGCGCAGAACTTTACGTTGTAATGATTGCATCGCCGGGAAATCCTGTTTGTATTTGCGAAGTCTGGGTTGTCAGGCGTTACTGCCCGCAACACTTTTTGAATTTTTTTCCTGAACCACAAGGGCAGGTATCGTTACGACCAAACTGTGGGCGCGTACCGTCAATATAATACCACTGCCCGCTTTCCTTTAAGAACCGGGAACGCTCGATAATGGCGCCAGGCCTGGCGTTCTCGGTAAAACGGGCAACAAAGCTGACAAAGCCTTCGTCGTGGTGGCTACCGGGTGAAGATTCAAACACGGTAAGCCCAAGCCAGTGGGTGTTGGCGAACCCGGCTTCGATCTCCTGTCGGAAATCGGCAGCGTGGCAGGACGGGTGCCAGGTTTTTATCAGGTAGTCTGCGTCTTTGATCACAAAAGCAGTATACCGTGAACGCATGAGGTGTGACGGATCCGGTGCAACCTGATTGCCAGAAAGATATCGCTGGCAACATAGGCTATACTCCAGAGCGCTACCACAGGGGCAGAGTTGAGACACGATTCTCTTCCTGGAACAAAAAATAAGGGCGTAAAACGCCTCGGGTAGCACTATGTTAACTGAGCAGTTGCGTTGACGCTATGTCAGGAATCCAGGGGAAGTAAAACAGGGCTAATGAGAAAGGTTAAAATTGGACTGGCGCTGGGATCAGGTGCAGCCCGGGGATGGTCTCATATCGGCGTGATTAATGCCTTAAACAAGATGGGCGTTGACGTTGATATCGTAGCAGGATGTTCAATCGGATCGCTTGTCGGCTCCGCCTACGCGTGCGGCAAGCTTCCGGATCTCGAAACCTGGGTGCGCTCCTTCAGCTATTGGGACGTGCTGCGTCTGATGGATCTCTCCTGGCAGCGCGGTGGGCTGTTGCGCGGTGAACGCGTCTTTAACCAGTTCCGCCGGGTGATGCCTCTCGAAGACTTTACTGACTGCCGGATGCCTTTCGGTGCCGTCGCAACCAATCTCAGCACAGGCCGTGAACTCTGGCTGACCGAAGGGGATATTCACCTTGCGGTGCGTGCTTCATGCAGTATTCCTGGGCTTATGGCGCCCGTGCCCCATAACGGTTACTGGCTTGTCGATGGTGGTGTCGTGAACCCGGTTCCCATCTCTCTGACGCGCGCCATGGGGGCGGACATCGTCATCGCCGTTGATTTGCAGCACGACGCTCATCTGATGCAGCAAGACCTTATGCCGGTCAATCTGCAGAGCGAAGATGCCGACGTCGAAAAGCTTGCCTGGCATGAACGCCTGCGCGGAAGAATTGGTCGCCTGGCCGCACGACGCTCGGTTGCCGCACCGACGGCCATGGAGATCATGACCACCTCAATTCAGGTTCTTGAGAATCGCCTTAAACGTAACCGTATGGCTGGCGATCCTCCGGATATTCTTATTCAGCCTTACTGTCCGCAAATCTCTACCCTTGATTTCCATCGGGCTGAGGCCGCCATCGCAGCGGGCTCGCTAGCCGTCGAAAAGAAAATAGACGAGTTGCTGCCGTTTGTGCGAACAGCACGTTAAGCACCTTTTTTTGACTACTTCAGCAAAATCTGACAGGCGATAGTGCCGATAGCATGCCACTATTTAGTAACTGTCAGCCAGGGGAGGAACCATGACGCAGCCATTGGCCGGAAAACACATTTTGATTGTTGAAGACGAGCCCGTTTTCCGATCGCTACTGGATTCGTGGTTATCCTCGCTGGGAGCAAACACTTTACTGGCTGAAGATGGTGTCGACGCGCTGGAAAAAATGACCGGTATTACGCCCGATCTGATGATTTGCGACATCGCGATGCCGCGAATGAATGGGCTGAAACTGGTTGAACATCTGCGCAACGAGGGTGACCAGATGCCCATTCTGGTGATCTCCGCGACAGAAAATATGGCGGATATTGCCAAAGCATTACGTCTTGGCGTTCAGGATATTTTGCTGAAACCCGTCAAAGATCTGAACCGGTTACGTGAAACGGTATTAGCGTGCCTTTATCCAAATATGTTTAATTCCCGCGTTGAGGAAGAGGAACGCCTTTTTCAGGACTGGGACGCGCTGGTGAGTAATCCGCCAGCGGCGGCGAAATTGTTGCAAGAACTTCAGCCTCCCGTTCAGCAAACTATTTCCCACTGCCGCGTAAACTATCGCCAGCTGGTGGCGGCCGATCAGCCTGGGCTGGTGCTGGATATTGCACCTCTGTCTGATTCCGACCTCGCATTTTATTCTCTGGACGTAACCCGTGCAGGGGATAATGGCGTATTAGCTGCATTGTTACTTCGCGCGCTCTTTAATGGATTATTGCAGGAACAGTTATCACATCAGGGACAACGGCTCCCTGAGTTAGGCAGTTTACTCAAACAGGTAAACCAGCTTTTTCGTCAGGCCAATTTACCCGGACAGTTCCCGCTGCTGGTTGGTTATTACCATAGCGGTTTAAAGAATCTTATCCTCGTTTCTGCAGGTCTCAACGCGTCACTGAATACCGGGGAACACCATATTCAGGTGAGTAACGGGGTGCCGCTTGGAACACTGGGAACGGCGTATCTAAATCAAATTAGCCATCGCTGTTCTTCCTGGCAGTGCCAAATTTGGGGTGCCGGGGGAAGGCTTCGCTTAATGTTGTCCACGGAATAAGCAATTGGATCTTAATTTTAAGATTGCTTTACCTGTGTTTTCTCGGGAGTGCTACTATCGCTGCCCAGATTCATGCGTATTTGTCCTAATTCATCGGCAACGCGTTCTTTTCAGACCCGGACTGCGGGGCGAGGCTGATATACTCAACGCGTTATTTATTGCATAAAAGTTCAAAACTTGAACAGCTCAGGAGAATTTGAATGGCTGCCCTAAATTCGAAAGTCAGAAAGGCCGTCATCCCGGTAGCGGGATTGGGGACCAGGATGTTACCAGCAACTAAGGCGATTCCTAAAGAGATGCTGCCTCTGGTTGATAAGCCATTAATCCAGTATGTCGTTAATGAGTGTATCGCGGCCGGCATTACTGAAATTGTGCTGGTTACGCATTCATCTAAAAACTCTATCGAAAACCACTTCGATACAAGTTTTGAACTCGAAGCCATGCTGGAAAAACGCGTTAAGCGTCAGCTGTTAGAAGAAGTTCAGTCTATTTGCCCTCCGCACGTCACCATTATGCAGGTTCGTCAGGGGCTGGCTAAAGGTCTGGGCCACGCGGTTATGTGTGCACATCCGGTTGTGGGTGATGAGCCCGTCGCGGTTATTCTGCCTGACGTGATTCTGGATGAATACGAATCCGATCTTTCCCAGGACAACCTGGCTGAGATGATCCACCGCTTCGACGAAACGGGCTGCAGCCAGATCATGGTTGAGCCAGTTGAAGACGTGACCGCTTACGGTGTGGTTGACTGCAAGGGCGTGAACCTTGAGCCAGGCGAAAGCGTGCCAATGGTTGGTGTCGTAGAGAAGCCTAAAGCCGACGTAGCGCCTTCTAATCTGGCAGTGGTGGGTCGCTATGTCCTGAGTGCTGAAATCTGGCCACTGCTGGCGAAAACGCCTCCAGGAGCAGGGGATGAAATCCAGCTGACGGATGCCATTGATATGCTGATCGAGAAAGAGACCGTTGAGGCTTACCACATGAAAGGTAAGAGCCATGACTGCGGTAATAAGCTCGGTTATATGCAGGCGTTCGTTGAATACGGCATTCGCCATAATACGCTGGGTGAAGAATTTAAAGGCTGGCTCAAAGAGAGTATGGGTATTAAGAAATAATCCAGGCGTAAATCTATGAAACCGGTGTGGCGCTGCCCACCGGTTTTTTTATGCCCATAAAACGCCATGACCAGCCTGTTTGTAAGCGAAACTAAATAGCCAAATAACGCTTTATGACGGAGTGTAAGAGGATGTTAGTGATAAATTGCGGGCAAAAAAAATCCCACCAGATGCGGGATTTTTCTGAATTCGGCTTGATTAATCCTTGATCAGGAAGTCATCCAGCTGTTTACCTTGCTCATCCATAGCTTTCTTGATTACAGCAGGAGTACGGCCCTGGCCGGTCCAGGTTTTAGTTTCGCCGTTCTCATCTACATAGCTATATTTAGCAGGACGGGCAGCGCGTTTTGCTTTGGTACCGGTTTTTGCAGCAGCAATGCTGTTCAGCAATTCATTTGGATCGATACCATCAGCAATCAGCATTTCACGATATTGCTGCAGTTTACGCGTACGCTCTTCGATTTCAGCAGCAGCAGCGCTTTCTTCTTCGCGACGTTCATTAACTACAACTTCTAATTTTTCCAGCATTTCTTCGAGCGTTTCAAGGGTACATTCTCTTGCCTGCGCACGAAGAGTACGGATGTTGTTCAGAATTTTAAGTGCTTCGCTCATTGTAGTAATCTCAAACTTATAATGGGGGGTGGTTTGTTGACCTAATAATAGAGCCATAAATTCAGATGTGCAATAGCCAGGAATGTAAGGAATTCAAAAAATACTAAATAAAGCCGCTATTATTAATTACGCTAACTTAAATTTCCTCTTTGGCAGTCTCGCTTGTTATCACGATAACCTGCTTAACCCCACCGCTTGCATCTTTTTTTTGTGACATTTGCCGCAGGAATTATAGTTGCGGCGGATAAATATCAGCCTTTTGTATTAGTTCCAGCCGACGGTGTTAAGGCAGGAATAGTTAATAAATAGTGAATTTTAATGAACGCAGATTCCACTATAAAAAGAAGTGTTATGTTTGGCTAACCATATAACCTATTCACCAGCATGACCGTCATTACTCTCTGTTTTAGCGGATTATTTTTGCGAAAAGAGGGCGTTTTACACCTTTCAGCACGGCATCGTTTGTGCGGCGTGTCGCTGATGACCAGACAAAATATGGTACAATGAATCATCGGGAATATTACACATTGATTAGGGTTTTACGGCCAATGGCACAACTTTATTTCTACTATTCGGCAATGAATGCCGGGAAATCCACCGCACTGCTGCAATCCTCATACAATTACCAGGAACGAGGAATGCGTACCGTTGTTTATACCGCTGAAATCGACGATCGCTTCGGTGCAGGGAAGGTGAGTTCCAGAATAGGCCTCTCTTCGCCAGCCAGGCTGTTTAACCCGCAAACTGACCTGCTGGAGGATATCCGCGCTGCGCATGCGTCAGAGCCCATTCACTGCGTGCTGGTTGATGAGAGCCAGTTCCTGACGCGTGAACAGGTGCATGCGCTCTCTGAAGTGGTTGATGAGCTCGATATCCCCGTTCTGTGCTACGGGCTGCGTACGGACTTCCGCGGGGAGCTGTTTGCTGGAAGCCAGTATTTGCTTGCCTGGTCAGATAAGCTGGTTGAACTGAAAACTATTTGTTTCTGCGGACGCAAGGCCAGCATGGTGCTTCGTCTCGACCAGGCTGGAAAACCTTATGCGGACGGTGAGCAGGTGGTGATTGGTGGCAATGAACGCTATGTGTCGGTCTGTCGTAAACATTATAAGGAAGCGTTGTCCGTAGGCTCGCTGACGGCGATCCAGCACGACAACAGAAAATAATACCCGCCGTTATTCAGACATAAAAAAACCCGCCATACAGGCGGGTTTTTTCCTCAGGCTGTCAGTTAAGCGCTTTTCTTCGCTTTCTTGTCAGCTTTAATGACCGGAGCTTCTGTTTTCACAGCAGCAACGTCACCTTCTTTGAACTCACGACCGTAGTAGGTATCCAGCAGAATCTGTTTCAGCTCGGAGATCAGTGGGTAGCGCGGGTTAGCACCAGTACACTGGTCATCGAAGGCATCTTCAGACAGCTTGTCTACGTGAGCGAGGAAGTCAGCTTCCTGAACGCCTGCTTCACGGATAGATTTAGGAATACCCAGTTCAGCTTTCAGGCTTTCCAGCCATGCCAGCAGTTTCTCAATCTTCGCAGCAGTACGGTCGCCCGGTGCGCTCAGACCAAGGTGGTCAGCGATTTCAGCATAACGACGGCGCGCTTGCGGACGGTCATACTGGCTGAACGCAGTCTGCTTGGTTGGGTTGTCGTTGGCGTTATAGCGGATAACGTTGCTGATCAACAGGGCGTTCGCCAGACCGTGAGGAATGTGGAACTGTGAACCCAGCTTGTGCGCCATAGAGTGGCAAACACCCAGGAAGGCGTTCGCAAACGCGATACCGGCGATGGTTGCTGCACTGTGGACACGTTCACGTGCTACAGGGTTTTTAGAACCTTCGTTGTAGGACGCTGGCAGGTTTTCTTTCAGCAGTTTCAGAGCCTGCAGAGCCTGACCGTCAGAGAACTCAGACGCCAGTACAGAAACGTAGGCTTCCAGCGCGTGAGTCACGGCATCCAGACCACCGAACGCACACAGAGACTTCGGCATTTCCATTACCAGGTTGGCATCAACGATAGCCATATCTGGCGTCAGCGCGTAGTCAGCCAGCGGGTATTTCTGACCTGTTGCGTCATCTGTTACTACCGCGAATGGCGTCACTTCTGAGCCGGTACCGGAAGTAGTGGTGACGGCGATCATTTTCGCTTTCACGCCCATTTTCGGGAACTTGTAGATACGTTTACGGATGTCCATAAAGCGCAGCGCCAGCTCTTCGAAGTGGGTTTCCGGATGTTCGTACATAACCCACATGATTTTCGCGGCGTCCATTGGGGAACCACCACCCAGTGCGATAATCACATCTGGTTTGAAGGAGTTCGCCAGTTCAGCACCTTTGCGTACAACGCTCAGGGTTGGGTCAGCTTCAACTTCGAAGAACACTTCAGTTTCGACGCCAGCCGCTTTCAGCACAGAGGTGATCTGGTCAGCGTAGCCGTTGTTGAACAGGAAACGGTCAGTCACGATGAGCGCACGTTTGTGGCCATCAGTAATCACTTCATCCAGCGCGATTGGCAGAGAGCCACGGCGGAAGTAGATAGATTTCGGAAGTTTGTGCCACAACATGTTTTCAGCTCGCTTAGCAACGGTTTTCTTGTTGATCAGATGTTTTGGACCAACGTTTTCAGAGATGGAGTTACCACCCCAGGAACCACAACCCAGAGTCAGGGAAGGTGCGAGTTTGAAGTTATACAGGTCACCGATACCACCCTGAGAAGCAGGGGTGTTAATCAGGATACGGGCAGTTTTCATCATCTGACCGAAGTGGGCAACACGCTCTGGCTGGTTATCCTGGTCGGTGTACAGACATGAGGTATGACCGATACCGCCCATGGCAACCAGCTTCTCGGCTTTTTCTACCGCGTCTTCGAAATCTTTCGCACGGTACATAGCAAGCGTAGGAGACAGTTTTTCGTGAGCAAACGGCTCGCTTTCGTCGACAACTTTAACTTCACCGATCAGGATCTTGGTGGTCGCCGGAACGGTAAAGCCCGCGAGTTCAGCGATTTTATAGGCTGGCTGACCTACGATGGCAGCGTTCAGCGCGCCATTTTTGAGTATGATGTCCTGAACCGCTTTCAGCTCTTTGCCCTGCAGCAGGTAGCCGCCGTGGCTGGCGAAACGCTCGCGTACTGCATCGTACACGGAATCAACAACAACTACAGACTGTTCAGATGCACAGATAACGCCGTTATCGAAGGTTTTAGACATCAGCACAGACGCAACAGCACGTTTGATGTCAGCGGTTTCATCGATAACAACGGGGGTGTTACCTGCGCCTACACCGATTGCTGGTTTACCGGAGCTGTATGCTGCTTTAACCATACCAGGACCACCGGTCGCCAGAATCAGGTTAATGTCCGGGTGATGCATCAGCGCGTTAGACAGTTCAACAGAAGGTTGGTCGATCCAGCCAATCAGATCTTTTGGTGCGCCCGCAGCAATTGCTGCCTGCAGAACGATGTCTGCTGCTTTATTTGTTGCGTCTTTCGCACGTGGATGTGGAGAGAAGATGATTGCGTTACGGGTCTTCAGGCTGATCAGCGATTTGAAGATAGCCGTTGAAGTAGGGTTAGTCGTTGGAACAATACCGCAAATGATGCCGATAGGTTCGGCGATGGTGATCGTCCCGAAGGTGTCGTCTTCAGACAGAACGCCACAGGTTTTCTCATCTTTATAGGCGTTGTAGATATACTCAGAAGCAAAGTGGTTTTTGATCACTTTATCTTCAACGATACCCATGCCAGATTCGGCAACGGCCATTTTAGCGAGAGGGATTCGAGCATCTGCAGCAGCCAGAGCGGCCGCGCGGAAGATTTTATCAACCTGTTCTTGGGTGAAATTGGCATATTCACGCTGGGCTTTTTTAACGCGCTCGACGAGGGCGTTCAGTTCAGCGATATTAGTAACAGCCATAATGCTCTCCTGATAATGTTTAAACTCTTTTAGTAAACCAGCGCTCGATACGTCAGACAGTATAGACAGTGCCAATACGACTTGCGTTACATAAAGTAAAACAAAGGGTTACTTTATGCTCCAGTACACTAATTTACTAAAAGAGCCTTACCTTAGCATCATCCCTTTTTGCCAGGTGACCTCCCTGGGGGCGTAATCAAGATTACTCACTTCTGAGTACGGAAATCATGATCTGCGTCAATTTTCCACCAAGCTGATACCTTTCAGCAGGGTTATTTAATGGATATATTTCCACTGTTAATTAATTAAGTAACTATTGGAAGTGACGCTATCATTGTCTCAACATATGTTTAACATTCTGAAATGCTAACGTTTTGGCACAGATTTCTGGTGAAGTATGCTAATAAAAAGCGTATCTTCAGCGCGATTTTTCCTAACAATGTAACTGTCCCGGGCATGCGCAAAAGCGGAGCAAAACGTGATCCAAACGCTCTTTGATTTTCCAACGTATTTCAAATTTTTTATTGGTCTGTTTGCCCTGGTCAACCCGGTGGGGATCATTCCTGTCTTCATTAGTATGACCAGTTACCAGACGGCGGCGGCCCGGAACAAAACCAATCTTACCGCTAACCTGTCTGTGGCAATCATTTTGCTCACCTCGCTTTTCCTGGGTGATGCCATTCTCCAGCTCTTTGGCATCTCGATTGACTCCTTCCGCATTGCGGGCGGGATCCTGGTGGTGACCATTGCCATGTCCATGATCAGCGGTAAGCTGGGTGAGGATAAGCAGAACAAGCAGGAAAAGTCAGAAACCGCCATCCGCGAAAGTATCGGCGTGGTTCCGCTGGCATTGCCCCTCATGGCCGGGCCGGGTGCCATCAGTTCAACTATTGTCTGGGGCACGCGTTACCATAGCCTCATGCATTTGATTGGTTTTTCTGTCGCGATTGCCGTTTTCGCGCTCTGTTGCTGGGGCGTCTTCCGCATGGCGCCGTTGCTGGTACGCCTACTGGGGCAGACCGGCATCAACGTTATTACGCGTATCATGGGGCTGCTGTTAATGGCACTCGGGATCGAATTCATTGTCACGGGTATTAAAAGCATTTTCCCCGGCTTGTTACATTGATATTTCATACGAAAGAACGGCGCTTCGGCGCCGTTTTTTTTGTATCAATATCAGCAAATCATATAAATAAAGTTGAAAAGCTTACCTGTCATAATAAATTCTACTAATAATGTTCATCTCATATATTTCATAGAGTTATGAATTCATCTCAAGCCTGCCTGCACAGAAAATCTTCGAACGCACTGTTATTTTACTCACACGATAGTCTTGGGCTTGCTGCGGGATAACCGAAATGATATTAGTAATTTCAACATTTCGTTAGATGAATGTGCTAAATAATAATCAATTGTTAAATTTTCGTACAAAACTACGCGATGATAATGCAGCGACGCGCCAGAAGGGAAAATCTTCCATATTAGTTTGAATTTTAAGTGTTTTTTAGGGTGCTCAACGTATGGAAGGGCTGGGCAGGACGATACGACCTGGGCCGTAAAAGAGAATTGCTTAACAAATTTGCAAAATGTATTGGCGCGTGTTTACGCCATTTGATACTTTCCGGCCTACTATTTTGCAGCCTAAAACAAGTAGATGAGAATTATTTTCATATAATCCTCTTCTCAGATATCCAGCACAGGTCTCAAACAGGGGAGGCCTGGCAAGAATCGACGCAAGACGGCCATACGAGCGGTCAGTAATAAAAAAGTCGGTGATAGCAAGCAGTAAAAAAAGAACCTGACAGCAGCAAAAAAAACTCCTGCGCTGTACAGGCCCCAACAGGGGATTAGACAGCTGGCGAAAGCCAGTAATTATAATGAGTGGAGTACCAACACAATGTCCATCATCACAAAAAAAAATCTGGTAGCGGCGGGGATTTTAACTGCGCTAATCGCGGGAAACGCTGCAATGGCTGCGGACGTTCCTGCAGGTGTTCAACTGGCGGAAAAACAGACGCTGGTGCGTAACAACGGTGCGGAAGTGCAGTCTCTCGATCCGCATAAAATTGAAGGCGTTCCTGAGTCAAACGTTAACCGCGACCTGTTCGAAGGTCTGCTGGTGACTGACGTAGACGGCCACCCGGCACCGGGTGTGGCAGAAAAGTGGGAAAACAAAGATTTCAAAGTCTGGACCTTCCATCTGCGTAAAGATGCCAAATGGTCCGACGGTACACCGGTTACCGCCGAAGATTTCGTGTATAGCTGGCAGCGCCTGGCGAATCCAAATACCGCCTCTCCGTATGCGAGCTATCTGCAGTATGGCCACATCGCCAATATCGATGACATTATCGCCGGTAAAAAGCCGGTCACCGACCTGGGCGTGAAGGCGATCGATGCTAATACCTTTGAAGTGACGTTGAGCGAACCTGTTCCGTACTTCTATAAGCTGCTGGTTCACCCATCCGTCTCGCCGGTACCAAAATCCGCCGTGGAAAAATTTGGTGAAAAATGGACGCAGCCTGCCAATATCGTGACCAACGGCGCCTATAAGCTGAAAGACTGGGTGGTCAACGAACGTATGGTGCTGGAGCGTAACCCGCAGTACTGGGATAACGCGAAGACCGTGATTAATCAGGTCACCTACCTCCCAATCTCTTCCGAAGTGACCGACGTTAACCGCTACCGCAGCGGTGAAATCGACATGACCTATAACAACATGCCGATTGAACTGTTCCAGAAGCTGAAGAAAGAGATCCCGAAAGAAGTTCACGTCGATCCATATCTGTGCACCTATTATTACGAAATCAACAACCAGAAAGCACCGTTCACCGACGTGCGCGTTCGTACCGCGCTGAAGCTGGCACTGGATCGCGATATCATCGTGAACAAAGTGAAAAACCAGGGCGATCTGCCGGCGTACAGCTACACGCCTCCGTATACCGATGGGATGAAACTGGTTGAGCCTGAGTGGTTCAAATGGTCGCAGGAAAAACGTAACGAAGAAGCGAAAAAACTGCTGGCTGAAGCAGGATACACCGCAGACAAGCCGCTGACGTTCAACCTGCTGTATAACACATCAGATCTGCATAAAAAACTGGCGATTGCCGTCGCGTCTATCTGGAAGAAAAACCTTGGCGTGAACGTTAAGCTGGAAAACCAGGAGTGGAAAACCTTCCTCGATACGCGTCATCAGGGGACCTTCGACGTGGCGCGTGCGGGCTGGTGTGCGGACTATAACGAACCGACATCATTCCTGAACACCATGCTCAGCGACAGTTCAAACAACACGGCGCACTATAAGAGCCCGGCGTTTGACAAGATCATCGCTGAAACTCTGAAAGTGTCTGACGATGCGCAGCGCGCAGAGCTGTACGCGAAATCAGAAGAACAGCTCGATAAAGACTCTGCAATTGTACCGGTTTACTACTACGTTAACGCCCGTCTGGTGAAACCGTGGGTAGGGGGTTATACCGGTAAAGACCCGTTGGATAATATTTCCGTTAAGAATCTTTATATTATCAAGCATTAATGGCAATACGTGGGGCGAGCCTGGCTTGCCCCACTGTGTCTACTTTGTAACATTCATCAGGCACACGCCAGAAGGTACGGGCAATGTTGAAATTTATCCTGCGTCGCTGTCTAGAAGCGATACCAACGTTATTTATTCTAATTACGATTTCCTTCTTTATGATGCGTCTCGCGCCGGGAAGTCCATTTACCGGTGAACGTACGTTGCCGCCAGAAGTCATGGCCAACATCGAGGCGAAGTATCACTTAAACGATCCCATCACCACCCAATACTTCAACTATCTGAAGCAGCTGGCGCACGGTGATTTTGGACCGTCATTTAAATATAAAGACTATTCCGTTAACGATCTGGTGGCCTCCAGCTTCCCGGTCTCGGCAAAACTGGGTGCTGCAGCATTCATTCTGGCCGTCGTTCTCGGGGTCACTGCAGGCGTTATCGCCGCGCTCAGACAAAATACCAAATGGGATTATGCCGTAATGGGGGTGGCAATGACCGGGGTAGTCATACCCAGCTTCGTTGTCGCGCCATTGCTGGTGATGATATTTGCCATCACGCTGAAATGGCTGCCCGGGGGCGGCTGGAACGGCGGGGCATTGAAGTTCATGATTTTGCCGATGGTGGCATTATCGCTGGCCTACATCGCCAGTATCGCGCGTATTACCCGTGGTTCAATGATCGAAGTGCTGCACTCAAACTTCATCCGCACCGCGCGCGCGAAAGGGCTGCCGATGCGCCGGATCATCTTCCGCCACGCGCTCAAGCCGGCGCTGCTGCCTGTGCTCTCCTATATGGGACCGGCATTCGTCGGCATCATTACGGGTTCAATGGTTATCGAAACAATTTACGGCCTGCCGGGTATTGGTCAACTTTTCGTAAACGGGGCGCTTAACCGTGACTACTCGCTCGTTCTGAGCCTCACGATCCTCGTGGGCGCACTGACCATTCTCTTTAACGCCGTTGTCGATGTGCTTTATGCCGTTATCGACCCGAAAATTCGTTACTAACGCTGGAGCACGCCATGATGTTGAGTAAGAAAAACAGCGAGGCGCTGGAAAACTTCAGTGAAAAACTGGAAGTAGAAGGTCGTAGCCTCTGGCAGGACGCGCGCCGTCGCTTTATGCATAACCGTGCGGCGGTCGCCAGCCTGGTTGTGCTGGTGATCATCGCGCTGTTTGTCACCCTGGCGCCGATGCTGTCGCAATTTACCTATTTCGATACGGACTGGGGCATGATGTCCAGCGCGCCTGATATGGAGTCCGGCCACTATTTCGGTACCGATTCATCCGGCCGTGATTTGCTGGTGCGCGTGGCGATTGGTGGCCGTATTTCTCTGATGGTCGGTATCGCCGCCGCCCTGGTGGCGGTGATCGTGGGGACGCTTTACGGCGCGCTTTCCGGCTACCTTGGCGGCAAAGTAGACTCGGTGATGATGCGTCTCCTGGAAATCCTGAACTCCTTCCCGTTTATGTTCTTCGTGATTTTGCTGGTGACCTTCTTCGGCCAGAACATCCTGTTGATCTTCGTGGCCATCGGGATGGTTTCCTGGCTGGATATGGCGCGTATCGTGCGTGGCCAGACGCTGAGCCTCAAACGCAAAGAGTTTATCGAAGCGGCGCAGGTAGGGGGGGTATCAACCAGTAATATCGTGGTTCGTCATATCGTGCCTAACGTGCTGGGCGTGGTGGTGGTCTATGCTTCACTGCTGGTGCCAAGCATGATTCTGTTTGAATCCTTCCTCAGCTTCCTGGGGCTGGGCACGCAGGAGCCACTGAGCAGCTGGGGCGCGCTGCTGAGCGACGGCGCAAACTCGATGGAAGTTTCACCGTGGCTGCTGCTTTATCCGGCGGGTTTCCTGGTCGTTACCCTGTTTTGTTTTAACTTTATCGGCGATGGCCTGCGTGATGCCCTCGACCCGAAAGACCGTTAAGGAGCGCCGTCATGACAATTATTGAAACGGCCACCGCGCCACAGGCGCAGCAGCAGAGCAATCTACTGCTGGATGTGAAAGACCTCCGCGTGACCTTTAAAACCCCGGACGGCGATGTTACTGCGGTCAACGATCTCAACTTTAACCTGAGCAAAGGGGAAACGCTGGGGATCGTGGGTGAATCCGGCTCTGGAAAATCCCAGACGGCTTTTGCGTTAATGGGCCTGCTGGCCGCTAACGGCGTTATTGGCGGTTCGGCGAAATTCAACGGTCGCGAAATTCTTAACCTGCCGGAGCTCGAGCTGAACAAGCTTCGCGCCGAACAGATCTCAATGATTTTCCAGGATCCGATGACCTCCCTGAACCCGTATATGCGCGTCGGTGAGCAGCTGATGGAAGTCCTGATGCTGCACAAAGGTCTGGGCAAAGCGGAAGCTTTTGAGGAATCCGTTAAAATGCTGGATGCGGTAAAAATGCCGGAAGCGCGCAAGCGCATGCGCATGTTCCCGCACGAGTTCTCTGGCGGTATGCGTCAGCGCGTGATGATTGCCATGGCGCTGCTGTGCCGGCCAAAACTGCTGATTGCCGATGAACCGACTACCGCGCTGGACGTCACCGTGCAGGCGCAAATCATGACCCTGCTGAACGAGCTTAAGCGTGAGTTCAACACGGCGATTATCATGATCACCCACGATCTAGGCGTGGTTGCCGGTATCTGTGACAAAGTGCTGGTGATGTACGCCGGGCGCACCATGGAATACGGCAAAGCGCGCGACGTGTTCTATCAGCCAGCCCATCCGTACTCGATTGGCCTGCTGAACGCGGTACCGCGTCTTGATGCGGAAGGGGAGTCCCTGCTCACCATTCCGGGCAACCCGCCAAACCTGCTGCGACTGCCGAAAGGCTGTCCGTTCCAGCCGCGCTGCCCGCACGCGATGGAAATCTGTAACAGCGCGCCGCCGCTGGAAGAATTTGCCCCAGGCCGTCTGCGCGCCTGCTTTAAGCCGCAGGAGGAGCTGGTATGAACGCAGTAGATGAAAAACGCAACGTGCTGCTCGAAATCGCCGACCTCAAGGTGCATTTCGACATCAAAGACGGCAAGCAGTGGTTCTGGCAGCCGCCGAAGACCCTGAAAGCGGTAGATGGCGTCACCTTGCGTCTGTATGAGGGGGAAACCCTGGGCGTGGTGGGCGAATCCGGCTGCGGTAAATCCACCTTTGCGCGTGCAATTATCGGTCTGGTGAAAGCCACCGGCGGCAAAGTGGCCTGGCTGGGTAAAGATCTGCTGGGCATGAAACCTGACGAGTGGCGCGACGTGCGCAGCGATATCCAGATGATTTTCCAGGATCCGCTGGCGTCATTAAACCCGCGTATGACCATCGGTGAGATTATCGCCGAACCGCTGCGCACCTATCATCCAAAGATGCCGCGTCAGGAAGTCCGCGATCGCGTGAAGGCGATGATGCTCAAAGTCGGGCTGTTGCCTAACCTCATTAACCGTTACCCGCATGAATTTTCAGGCGGCCAGTGTCAGCGTATTGGCATTGCGCGTGCGCTTATCCTTGAGCCGAAACTGATTATCTGTGATGAACCGGTCTCTGCGCTGGACGTGTCGATTCAGGCGCAGGTGGTTAACCTGCTTCAGAAACTACAGCGCGAAATGGGGCTGTCGCTGATCTTCATTGCACACGACCTGGCGGTGGTAAAACACATCTCCGACCGCGTGCTGGTGATGTATCTGGGCCATGCCGTGGAACTGGGAACCTATGACGAGGTGTACCATAACCCGCTGCACCCTTATACCAAAGCGCTGATGTCGGCGGTGCCGATCCCCGATCCGGATCTGGAAAAGAATAAAACGATTCAGCTTCTGGAAGGGGAATTGCCGTCGCCGATCAATCCGCCGTCGGGCTGCGTGTTCCGCACGCGATGCCCGATGGCCGGGCCGGAATGCGCGAAAACGCGACCGGTGCTGGAGGGCAGTTTCCGACATGCGGTTTCCTGCCTGAAAGTAGACCCGCTATAATCGCAAGGGCTGACATGATGTCAGCCCTTATTTTTTTGCGAGGTTACCGTGTCGCGTTTATTCACTTCAGCCCGTCGGCGGCTCTATCATCTTTTATTCGATCCTGAAACGGTATCGGGACGCCGTTTTGAAGGTCTGTGTGCGCTGTTTGCGCTATTGAGCGTAGTGGTCATCTTTATTGAATCGGGTGTGGGGACGCAATATCACCTGACATTTGAGGAATGGCATGCGTTTGTCTGGCTGGAACTTATTATTACCCTGGTCTTTACCGCAGAGTATATTCTGCGTGTTGTTTGCTGGCCCAACCCGGCAAAGTACGTCTTTAGCTTCTGGGGTTTTATTGATTTAGCGACGATCCTGCCGCTCTATGTGATGTGGCTGTGGCCGGAGATCAGCCTCAACTATGTTTTCGCCTGGCGAGCGATGCGCGTTATTCGGGTCTTGCGTATTCTGAAGTTACTGCGCTTTATGCCGTCGCTGCGCGTATTCTGGAGCGCGATCGTCAGCGCACGCCATCAGCTTATTCTGTTCTATTCGTTCATTGCCATCGTGATGATTGTTTTTGGCGCGCTGATGTATTTGATCGAAGGGCCGAAATATGGCTTCACGACGCTCAACGCGTCCGTCTACTGGGCGATAGTGACCGTTACGACCGTGGGGTATGGCGATATCACGCCCCATACGCCGCTGGGACGTATTGTGGCATCCGTGCTGATTCTGATTGGGTATTCGGTAATTGCCATTCCGACGGGGCTTATTACCACGCATATGAGCAGCGCGTTTCAGAACCACAAACAGCGGCGCAAATGTCCGAACTGCCACCAGGCCGATCATGAACACAGCGCGCGGTTTTGCAACCGCTGCGGAAGCGCGTTACCGGATTAAATAAAAAAGGCTGCTATCGCAGCCTTTTTTATTATTCGCGCCAGAGTATGTGGCACAGCTTGTGGTCTTTCTCACGACACAGCAGGACGCGCGCAAAAATGTCGTTAATTTCACCGCCGTCTTCATCAGCCAGCCCAATAACCACTTCGGCAAAGAAGTCAGGGTTCAGGTCGAAATCTACATGTTCGGCCCAGTCCTCTGAAGGGTCGAACAATTCGGCACCGCCGCGCTCTTCGAACTGCAGATTAAAGAGGATCACGTCTGCGGGATCGAGGTTATCAACCGCCAGTTCGAGAAAAATGTCATAGGCCTGCTCGAGCGTTTCGTCTTCGGTCAGGCGATTGTTCAGATCCATTTCCATGATGACTACCTGTTTAACATCGTTGGGCACGTTTTACAGCAACGGACTAAAGAAGTAAAACAGTCGTTCAGCTATTCGCTGCCATAACGGACGTTTTACCCACAGCCTGGCATCCAGCAGCCGCGAGCGGGAGATATAGTCATCCTGAACCGCCGCCAGGTCACCGCCAAAGCCGGCGTCATCAATCACCAGGGTGATTTCAAAGTTTAGCCACAGGCTGCGCATATCAAGGTTAACCGTGCCCACCAGGCTTAATTCGCCGTCGACCAGCACGCTCTTGGTGTGCAGGAGCCCGCCTTCAAACTGGTAAATTTTCACCCCGGCGGCAAGCAGTTCGCTAAAGAAGGCACGGCTGGCCCAGCCCACCAGAAGGGAGTCATTTTTGCGTGGCAGAATGATACTGACATCGACGCCGCGCTGCGCTGCGGTACAAATCGCGTGCAGCAGATCATCGCTGGGGACAAAGTAGGGCGTCGTCATGATCAGATATTCACGCGCAGAGTAGGTTGCCGTCAGCAGCGCCTGGTGAATCAAGTCCTCCGGGAAGCCCGGTCCGGAGGCGATAGTATGAATTGTATGACCGCTGGCCTCTTCAAACGGCATAATATTGCCATCCGGCGGTGGCGGCAGGATACGCTTGCCGGTCTCTATCTCCCAGTCGCAGGAGTAAACGATGCCCATCGAGGTGGCAATCGGCCCCTCCATTCGCGCCATCAGATCCACCCATTGCCCGACGCCGGAGTCCTGTTTAAAGAAGCGCGGGTCAACCATGTTCATACTGCCGGTGTAGGCAATATAGTTATCGATCATGACCATTTTACGGTGCTGGCGAAGGTCCATCCGGCGCAGAAACACGCGCAGGAGATTCACCTTCAGTGCCTCAACCACCTCGATACCGGCGTTACGCATCATGCCCGCCCAGGGGCTACGGAAAAATGCCACGCTGCCCGCGGAGTCCAGCATCAGACGGCAGTGGATCCCCCTGCGTGCGGCCGCCATCAGGGATTCAGCGACCTGGTCAGCCATGCCGCCGGGCTGCCAGATATAAAACACCATCTCAATATTATGGCGAGCCAGCTGAATATCGCGGATTAACGCCTGCATCACATCATCGGACGACGTCAGAAGCTGGAGCTGATTGCCCTTAACGCCGCCAATCCCCTGGCGGCGCTCGCAGAGCTTAAACAGCGAGGAGGCGACGCTGCTGTTCTCCTCGGCAAAGATATGCTTGCAGGCTTTGAGATCGTTAAGCCACTTCGCGGTGGAAGGCCACATTGCGCGCGCCCGCTCGGCACGGCGTTTACCAAGGTGAAGCTCACCGAAAGAGAGATAGGCAATAATTCCCACCAGTGGGAGGATATAAATGATCAGAAGCCAGGCCATGGCAGAGGGTACGGCTCTGCGCTTCATCAGGATGCGTAACGTCACACCCGCGATTAACAGCCAGTATCCCAGAATGACCAGCCAACTCACCACGGTGTAGAAGGTTGTCATAGATAAAAAAATCCTTTT
This sequence comes from Enterobacter sp. 725m/11, assembly GCF_011683705.1. NCBI lineage: Bacteria > Pseudomonadati > Pseudomonadota > Gammaproteobacteria > Enterobacterales > Enterobacteriaceae > Enterobacter > Enterobacter sp. 725m/11. The sequence continues at coordinate 63,370 of NZ_JAAQOK010000009.1, forward strand.
GAAAGCGTATTGTTATGAGTGTACGCATCAGGATTCATCTGGCAAATAAAAACGCCAGGTAAAAGCGCTGGTTTGCTGTCGGGTTGGGTTTATAATGGCGGCTCTGTTTGAGAAAGAGTTGTAGACATGAAGCGCAGTAGAACAGAAGTAGGGCGCTGGCGTATGTTGCGACAGGTGAGTCGTCGCAAGGCTCGTTGGCTGGAAGCACAATCCCGCCGCAATATGCGTATCCACGCCATCAGAAAATGTGGATTGACCCGGCACCGCAATGCGTTGCTGTTCGCAGTCCAGGATATCTGAAACCCATGAGGGCACCGCAAGGTGCCCGCTGATTATATTGTGTCTTATTTTGCGAATATCGTTATTGCGGCGATATTCCGGTTATTTTTAGCAAAAGGAGGGAGAGGTGTTTGCGGAGTTTGGTGTACTGAATTTCTGGACGTATGTTGTTGGCGCATTTTTTATCGTGCTGGTTCCCGGGCCAAACACCCTGTTTGTGCTGAAAACGGGGATTGGTCACGGTGTTAAAAAAGGGTATCTTGCCGCGACCGGCGTGTTTATCGGTGATGCGGTATTGATGTTCCTGGCCTGGGCGGGTGTTGCGGCATTGATCCAGACGACCCCCGTACTCTTTAATATCGTGCGCTATCTCGGGGCTTTCTATCTGCTGTGGTTGGGCGGAAAAATGCTCTGGTCGGTGATCACACGTCAGAATAATGCTCAAGAGAGCGGAACCGAGCCTGCCAGCACGATCATGAAACGCTCCCTCGTCCTGAGCCTGACCAATCCAAAAGCGATTCTGTTCTACGTTTCGTTCTTTGTGCAGTTTATCGACGTGAATGCGCAAAATACCGGGACCTCTTTCCTGATCCTCGCTACCACGCTTGAGCTGATTAGCTTTATGTACATGAGCTTCCTGATCTTCTCTGGGGCGTTTGTTACGCGTTATCTGAAAACCAAAAAGAAACTGGCAAAGCTGGGGAACGGGCTGATAGGGCTGCTGTTTGTCGGGTTTGCGGCGCGGTTAGCGTCACTGCATTGATGTGAAGAAAGGCTCCTGCGGGAGCCTTTTTACCTCAGAACACTTTCTTATACGGTCGCACCGTCACTTTTGCATACACACCCGCCGCAACGTATGGGTCTGCGTCAGCCCAGGCCTGCGCCGCTTCAAGAGACTCAAACTCAGCAATAACCGTGGATCCAGAAAAACCGGCGGCTCCCGGGTCATTGCTGTCAACAGCAGGCATTGGACCCGCGGTCAGCAAACGGCCTTCGTCCTGGAGCAGCTGCAGGCGAGCCAGATGGGCAGTGCGAACAGAGAGACGTTTTTCGAGGGAATCAGCGACATCTTCAGAGTAAATCACGTAAAGCACGGTGAAGCTCCTTAAGCGTTATAAAGTGTCAGTTACGTTATGTGAAAGGGCAATTGACTGCAATGTAAAGATAAAAACAACGTTAATACCCCGATCTGGATGTCCTTTTTTTGACCACTCCTGCGCTTAAATTGCGCCAGAACAAAGTGTCTTATTGAATATGATTGCTATTTGCATTTAAAATCAGGGTCCGGTTTTTTAACGTTGATGATTATGACTTCGATGACCCTTGATTTACCTCGCCGCTTTCCCTGGCCGACGCTGTTGTCCGTCGTGATTCACGGTGCCGTCGTGGCGGGTTTGCTCTACACCTCGGTTCATCAGGTTATTGAAATGCCCGCACCCGCCCAGCCGATCTCGGTAACCATGGTCTCGCCAGCGGATCTCGAACCGCCGCAGGTTGCGCCACCACCGCCACAGTCGGTTGCTGAGCCTGAACCGGAACCCGAGCCTGTACCGGAGCCACCGAAGGAGGCACCGGTGGTGATCCACAAACCTGAACCGAAGCCAAAACCTAAGCCGAAACCGAAGCCGGTGAAGAAAGTTGAGGAGCGTCCGAAACGTGAAGAACGCCCGGTTGAACCGCGCGCGTCCCAGCCGGTCGAGAATGCAGCGCCTTCGCGTCCGGTCATGAATAACAGCGCACCGGCGGCGAAGCCGACGGTTGCCGCACCAGCGGGCCCACGTGCGTTGAGCCGTAATCAGCCTCAGTATCCGGCGCGAGCTCAGGCCTTGCGTATTGAAGGTCGCGTACGGGTGAAATTTGACGTCACTGCGGATGGCCGCGTGGATAACGTTGAAATCCTGTCTGCGCAACCTTCAAATATGTTTGAGCGCGAAGTGAAGTCGGCGATGCGCAGATGGCGCTACGAACCCGGTAAACCGGGAAGCGGACTGATCGTGAACATTGTTTTCCGCCTGAATGGCGGGGCGCAGATGGAATAAGAAAAGCCTCCGAAAGGAGGCTTTTTTTTGCCTGCCAATCAGGCTGGCGGAAGCTGACGAGGTTTACCGTCGCTATCGACAGCGACATAAATAAACAGCGCTTCAGTTGCTTTATAGCGCTGTCCAATCGGTTCAGAAGAGACTTTCTTCACCCAGACTTCAATGTTGATGGAGATGGATGTATTGCCGCGCTTTACGCAGCGGGCGTAACAGCAAACCACATCACCTACTGCAACCGGGCGCAGGAAGGTCATTCCATCCACCCGCACGGTCACCACGCGTCCGTGAGCAATCTCTTTTGCCAGAATTGCGCCGCCCATATCCATCTGCGACATCAGCCAGCCGCCAAAAATATCGCCATTGGCATTGGTGTCAGCGGGCATTGCCAGTGTGCGTAAAACCAGTTCGCCCTGAGGGGCGTTATTTGTTGTCATTGTTTTAACTCATAACGGAAGACTTCAGGCGGGATGCTACTATGATTTCACAGCGGAGAGAATAGACCAGAACGCCTGTCGAACACGTTCTGGTCAGTCAGCAATCAGTGCTTGTCGTCCTGCGGCATGTGGCGATAGATATAAATGCCGCTTAGCAGGGTGAATATCAGCGTCAGGGCCGTCAGGCCGAAGACCTTGAAGTTGACCCAGATATTCTGTGGCAGCCAGAAAGCGATATAGATATTGGCAAGACCGCAAAGGATAAAGAACACCGCCCAGGCGATATTCAGGCGCGACCAGACCTCCTGAGGCAGCGTCAGCTCTTTGCCGAGCATGCGCTGGATCAGCGGCTTTTTCATCACCCACTGGCTGATGAGCAGCGCACCCGCAAACAGCGCGTAGATCACCGTCACTTTCCACTTGATAAATTCATCATTGTGGAAGAAGAGGGTTAGCCCACCGAATACGGCGACCAGGACGAACGTTACCAGCGCCATTTTCTCAACTTTACGGTAGCGCACCCAGCTGTAGATCAGCACAACCGCTGTCGCAATAATCAGCGCTGTGGTGGCAGCATAAATGTCATACAGTTTGTAAAACGCGAAAAAGACCACCAGCGGTAAAAAATCAAGAAACTGCTTCATTCTGTGATTCCATCTTCTTTGTTGAGCCGGGCCCTGTCATGCACCCGGCATCAGGGTTACTGACGAATTAACATATACAGGCGGAACAGATAGACAAGCAGCACCGCTGAAATCAGGTTGCTCAGTGTATTCGCGACCACCGCGCCGACGTTCGGGGTTAATACCGCAAAATTCGGAGCAAACAGGAGCAGGAGCGTTTTTGCCAGCAGCCAGCCCATCACGGCAGGAGCAACCAGACGCATGTTCGCCCATGCCAGCCTGATGCTGCTGCGCATCGCGGTAAAAATTCCCATTTTATCCTGCACGACCATTACTGGGGCAAAAGCGAGCACAATAGCCAGTAACACGCCCGGCACCACAACCAGCATAATTCCCATCTGCACCAGCATGGTGGTTAAAAAGATCAGAATAAACAGCTTAGGTAAGACCGGCGCGCTGGCGCCAATTGCCCGCAAGGCGCTGACCCGGTGGCCCGCCGACACCAGTTGGATCATCAGCAAAACGCCGCCCGCCAGAATGGCGTTACCAATCAGGCCAGAAAACGTGGATGCGGCAGACGCCCGGAGCAGAATTTGTTGCTGCTCTGGCGTCATGTTTTGCACCAGTTCAAATAGCCCCACGCTTCCTGCAAGATGGTCGCCCTGGCTCAGGCTGGCAATCTGTTCTTCACTCGGTGAGAACGCATGACCCAGCACCACAGTGATAAAGGCGCAAAGCAACGCGATCAGTAAAAAGGTAATGAACTGATTGCGGAAAAAATTTCCCGTGTCACGGTAGACAGACTTCGCCGTGATAGACATGCACTCTCCTTGCGTATTGCAGGTGTTAATTAGCCGGCAATTGTACACCGGATGAACCTGCTGTGGCAGCATCAAGGCTTGTATGGAAAAGCATATCTTTGTAAAGCGGCGGTAATCCAAAGCGCGTGCGGGCGCGATTACAGGCTTCGTTGACCTGCCCATCTTCCCCCGACATGGCAAATTCCCGGCACGGGCTGGGGCGATCCTCATAGATCGCGCACCGGGTCGAAACCCCGGGCTCCCCTTGTAAGGCCGCGCAGCGGGCCTGCTTTTGATTGGTGCCGCTCATGCAGCGCAGAAAGGGGGTTAACGGCTCAGTAAGATGAACCGGAACGGTACCGCCGCCATCGCTGGCTTCAGCCCAGTAGAAAGAGACTCGAAAATACGCACAACAGGCTCCGCACGTCATGCACGGGTTAACTTCACTCATAGCACACCTGCAAAAAAGAACGCATCAAATCAACTTGTGAGAGCGATAAATTATCCAGCCGACAGAGGAAGAGCAAGAGGGGGAAAAGAGAAAATTTTGTAACTGTGAAATGCCAAAAATTGACATAGAAACAACTTATTGCTTTTCAAAGCGACACAAAAAATTAACCCAGATCAATGAATGTTAACTTACTGGTTTTAATGTGATCTGTGGCAGATCACTTATTACTCTTTTGTGAGTATATTCTCATCCGCGATTAAAACCACAACGATGGAGCGGATATGAAAAAATTAGCGTTGGCAGCCCTTGTATTAAGCAGTCTCTCTGGCGGCGCGTATGCGCATGAAGCAGGCGAATTCTTTATTCGTGCCGGTTCGGCTACGGTTCGCCCAACTGAAGGATCGGATAACGTGCTGGGGATGGGCGGTTTTAACGTCAGTAACAACACCCAGTTAGGTTTAACATTCACCTGGATGGCGACGGATAACGTTGGGGTTGAGCTTCTGGCGGCAACACCGTTCCGTCACCGTGTCGGTCTTGGTGCGACCGGTGATATCGCCACGGTTCACCATTTACCGCCAACGCTGATGGCGCAATGGTACTTTGGCGATGCCAGCAGCAAGGTGCGTCCATATATTGGCGCGGGTGTGAACTACACCACCTTCTTCGATGAGAAATTCAACGATACCGGTAAAGAGGCAGGACTCTCCGATCTCAGTCTGAAAGACTCGTGGGGTATGGCTGGGCAGGTTGGTCTGGATTATCTGATTAACCGCGACTGGCTGATCAACGCCTCGGTCTGGTATATGGATATTGATACGGACGTACGCTTCAAGGCGGGCGGCGAGCAGCAAAGCATCAATACGCGTCTGGATCCGTGGGTGTTCATGTTCTCTGCGGGTTATCGTTTCTAATTCTGTATGTTTAATGCGCCCCCGAGGGGGCGCATTTCGTCTATTACTTCTGAATCAAATAGCGAATGGTTGGCCCGTCCTGCTGGATATCCAGCACCGTATAACCGTGGTTTTTTGCATCCAGCGGAATGTTGTTGATGGATTGCGGACAATCGCTCACCACCTCCAGAATTTCACCTTTTTCCAGCTGCGGCAGTGCCTCAAGCGTGGCAACCGCCGGATACGGGCAGGGTTCACCGATCATATCCAGACGATAGTCGGGGACGATCTCTTTCATGCAGCGTTCTCCTGCGTTTCAGTTTTGACGACGGCACGGCGGAAGAAGCGTTTCTCCTGCGCGACAACCAGTAAAAAAGCGACCAGCAGCAGGGCATAAGTCACCAGCAGGCCGCCGAGAGGGCCGAAAGCGCTCAGCAGGTTAACCTTGTCCCAGTTTGTGGCAAGCACCGGGGACACGTCGTCCCAGAAGTATGCGAGAAGTGTGGATCCAAGGACATTCCCAAGCCCGACCCACCAGTAGTGCACCTGTCCTTCAACCGCACGGTACATCCAGCCGGTTTCACACCCGCCCGCCAGCACAATCCCGAAGCCAAACAGCAGACCGCCAATCACCGCGTTCGGGCCAGCCCACATGATCTTCGGTTCAACACCGAGCTGAACATAGCTGAAAATGCCGATAGCGCTCACCGCCATGCCGGCAATGATTGCCTTCGCCATCATCGTCCTTCCGGTGATCCACATATCGCGAAACGCAGAGGTAAAGCAGATCTGCGCGCGTTCGATCAGCAGGCCAAAGCCGACGCCGAACAACATCGCCAGGCCAAGCTTCGGCTGATTCATCGCCGTGCAAATGGCCCATGCGATCATAGCAAAAAAGACCAGCATACCCAGGCGGAAACGGCGCTTTGCCTGCTCCGGTTTTTGGGTTAGCGGGGACGCCGCGCTGACTTTTGTCATTTTCACCGGAATGCGGAACAGCGGCAGAAGGGTGAATTTTGCTCCGAAGTAAGAGCCAATCGCCGTGGCCACGGCAAAAAACCAGGCATGAAGGGAGAACTGCGGAATCCCCGTAAAGAACGCGGCCAGATTACAGCCCATCGCCAGGCGGGCGCCAAACCCGGCAATCATACCCCCGACTACCGCCTGCATGATGCGAACGCGGCTTTTGGGCATGCGCAGCTTAACGTTGTTTGCCCACAGCGCCGCAGCGAAACAGCCGCCGAACATGCCGATAATCATCATTCCGTCGATGCGGGTAAGCGGGGTGCCGTCCAGGTGAATAAGTTTGAAGTAACCCCACTCTTCAGTGTGTACGCCTGCGAGCTGCAGCAGTTGCCCACCCCAGCGGGTGAATTCACCGGTGACGGCCCAGAAGGTGCCGGTAATGCCGAAATAATAAGTAGAGAGAATGCCTGCCGCGATGACGGCCGGAACAGGTGACCAGAACTTAACCAGGTAAGTCTGTTTGAAGGATTGCCATGACATGAATAAGCCTCTGAACTCAGAAGGTGTAAGTGAATTAAGCGGACTGGAATATATATCTTTTTCTAAATATCTAAAAGTTCTCAACAGAGATTTTCCAATTACTTACACCTTTTATGACCTCCGTCATCGAAACTTGCAACTCACTGTAAACCGTATATTCTCAACATTTACTTTCAAGCTTGCTCCAGAAGATAACCGTTGGATGGCGTGGTGTAACAAAGTGAGTCTAACGCCTGAGAGGGGGGCTTAAATCTCAGGGGGTAGAAACACCTGCCATGGTATATCATAAAAATAAAACCAATGAATCATATAACAATGACTTTAATTTCCGGCGCCTGCGCGCCGGAGATGATTATTTCTCGTATACTTTCTTTATGCTACTAATGCTCATTTTCTTTATGAAAGGTCTTTCAATAAGGTGGTAAGTAATGGAAGATAGAAGGCATATTGCCGCGTAGCATAAGACTAAGATCACAAAAGTATGAACATTTAACTCTGGTTCATTGTTTGTTTTGAAGTGAAGGATTAAAGGGAATAAAATCAACCCTTGCGTCAAATATAAACTGTAGCTTATTGCACCGAGGCGAATGGCTGCTTTGGTAATTAAAAATCCAAAAAGATTCGCGCCTGAAACTACTGAAAAGAATATCGCGCAGAGGAATAGTTTCTCGGAAGGACCGTAAAGTGTTGGTTGCGCTAACAGGGTTATAAGAATCGTGCAAATCAAAGCGGCATTGGCCAGTTTTTTTGTTATGACTATTCTGTCTTTGATTTCCCGGCATAACATTCCGGTGAAAAAATAAGACCACAAAGATGAATCGTTCGTAAAGCCTGGAAGAAAATATACGGAGAAGGCAAAAAGAAAAATGGTTAATTCAAAGGACCATTTTTTGAACATATATAACAACGGAAGAGAGAAATAGAAAATCCATTCCCAGCGCAGTGTCCACGTCACCCCAGCCAGAGCCATAAAAGGATACTGGAAAGTAGTGACCGGCGGTTTGTCATTCCAGAGTCCCAAATCAAACCAGGAAAGCGCGTTGTTTATTACACTAAGAGAAAATTCATTTCGTTCGGTTAATAAGAAAAGTAAAGATAGAGCCGCTATGGAGCAAAATACGGATAGCGGTGCAATTCTGTAAAGGCGTTTTTTATATAATTCAATCCAATCCACTTCATTTGCTTTTCTGATTTTCCCCCAAAACAAAAAAGCTGTAATCATAAAAAATAAAGCAACCCCGTATCGCCCAAAATAGAGCAACAAGTCTGATGTCGGAGCCCAATTGCCTTTTTTAATAAATGTGTAAGCACAATCCATATGATGAAATATGACAAATGAGGCAAGGACGTATCTCATACCATCTATACTGTTTGACCTTGTCGGTTCAGTATCTTCATCTATAAATTTGAATAGCGGTAGGCTAAAAATCACAATTGCCAAGGCTAAGCATGTGAAAACTAAGTAAATCGAAAAGTATAAATCCATCTTCAAACCTTACGGATATTTGTATAGATATAATTGGAAGGCTTTACCTGACCTCGATGCCATTCTAGCATTGCTTCTTATTATCGTCGAGATGATGTATCACATTTAATTCCTTGAAAATTGGTTGATTTCTATACCCCGCGGCACCGCATGACGCTATGTCGTCAGCTTTTTTCTCGCTAATCTGTTGATAAGTGCAATTCAGTATTTATGTTCCGTTTATTTCATTGGAGTGGAACGCTGTAAAACAAAAGGACGTGTAAAAAAGAGGGCAACCGTCTGGCAGGGTTGCCAGACGGTGGAGGGATTATGCTTTACGCGTCGCTGCTTTCATTGCGGTCACGAACGCTTTCAATTCGCTCAGCATCTGCTCGGGCTTGTCCACGTTCTTCTCGATGATCTTCACAATCGCAGAGCCGGAAATGGCACCCGCTGCCTTCGCGTCAATCGCCGCGGTGACCTGATCCGGAGAGGAGATCCCGAAGCCCTGCAGCGGCGGCGCGGCATGGTACTCGGCCAGCTTTTCCACCAGATGATGCAGCGGCAGGGCCGCTTTATTCTCGGCGCCAGTCACGCCCGCGCGGGAAAGCAGATAGGTATACCCGCGTCCGTAAGAGGCTATCTGGCGCAGCAGTTCATCATCGGCGTTAGGCGGGCAGATGAAAATCGGCGCGACGTTGTGACGCATCGCAGCCTGGCGAAACGGCGCGGACTCTTCCACGGGCACGTCTGCTACCAGGACCGAGTCGACACCCACGCGCGCGCATTCTGCATAGAACTCGTCAACACCACGGTTGAACACCAGGTTGGCGTACATCAGCAGACCAATCGGAATGGTCGGGTGCTTCTGGCGGATCGCCGCCAGCATTTCAAAGCACTGGGTTGGGGTCACGCCTGCCGCAAAGGCGCGCAGGGTGGCGTTCTGGATGGTCGGGCCATCCGCCAGCGGATCGGAGAACGGAATACCCAGCTCCAGCGCGTCGGCGCCGGCTTCAATCAGGGCGTCGATAATCTTCAGAGACTGCTCAGGGCCGGGGTCGCCCAGCGTAACGAAGGGGACGAACGCGCCTTCCTGGCGGGATTTCAGTTCAGCAAATACGTTATCGTAGCGTTCCATCAGATTTCCCCTCGTGCTTTCAAAATATCGTGAACGGTGAAGATATCTTTGTCACCGCGACCGGAAAGGTTCACCACCAGCAGTTGCTCTTTTTCCGGGTTCTCTTTCATCATTTTCAGCGCGTGCGCCAGCGCGTGAGAAGACTCCAGCGCCGGGATGATCCCTTCGCTGCGGCACAGCGTTTTGAAGGCTTCCAGCGCTTCGTCATCGGTAATGGAGACATAGTCCGCGCGCCCCGTGCTGTTCAGGAACGCGTGCTGTGGCCCAACGGACGGGAAGTCCAGTCCGGCAGAAATTGAGTAAGACTCTTCAATCTGCCCTTCATCGGTCTGCATCATCGGGGCTTTCATGCCGAAGTAGATCCCCACGCGGCCATGCTTCAGCGGCGCGCCGTGCTCGCCGGTTTCAATCCCATGACCGGCAGGCTCGACGCCAATCAGCCCTACGCGGGTTTCGTCGATAAAATCGGCAAACATGCCGATGGCGTTAGACCCGCCGCCGACGCAGGCAATGACTGCATCCGGCAGGCGACCCTCTTTTTCAAGGATCTGCGCTTTGGTCTCTTCACCAATCATGCGCTGGAATTCGCGCACGATGGTCGGGAACGGGTGAGGACCTGCCGCGGTGCCGAGCATATAGTGCGCGGTTTCATAGCTGCCGGACCAGTCGCGCAGCGCTTCGTTACAGGCATCTTTCAGCGTCGCAGAACCGCTGTGCACCGGGATCACTTCCGCACCCATCAGGCGCATACGGAACACGTTCGGCGACTGACGCTCAACGTCTTTAGCACCCATATAGATGCGGCACTTCAGGCCGAGCAGGGCGCTGGCGAGCGCAGAAGCCACGCCGTGCTGGCCCGCGCCGGTTTCGGCGATGATTTCGGTTTTACCCATACGCTTCGCGAGCAGCGCCTGGCCCAGCACCTGGTTAGTTTTATGCGCGCCGCCGTGCAGCAGATCTTCACGCTTAAGATACAGCGTGGTTTTGGTGCCTTCGGTCAGGTTGCGGCATTTGGTCAGCGCGGTTGGACGCCCGGCGTAGTTTTTCAGCAGGTCGGTAAACTCCGCCTGAAACGCAGGATCTTTCTGCGCGCTCACGAACGCTTCTTCCAGCTGGCGCAGCGCGGGCATCAGGATTTGCGGAACGTACATCCCGCCGAATTCACCAAAATACGGGTTAAGTAATGTCGTCATCTTCTCTTCCTTAATATGCACGCAGAGTTTTAAATACCGAGGCCAGCTTGCTGGCATCTTTGATACCCGGTTGCGACTCTACGCCTGAATTGAAATCGAGGCCTGCGCAGCCGGTTTTCGCGGCTTCCACACAGTTATCCGGGCTTAGTCCGCCCGCCAGCAGGACGTTGTCCAGCTTTTCGCCGTTCAGCAGCGACCAGTCAAAACGTTGTCCGGTGCCGCCCTGGCCGTTGTCGAGCACGTATTTGTCAACGTGGTGAAGATTACGTGCGGGCAGGGTGGTGCCCACGCTTTGTGCTTTCCAGATTTGAACCTGCGGTGCCAGCGCGTCGCGCAGGGCATTGATATACGCCTGATCTTCATCGCCATGGAGCTGAACGGCACTCAGGGATAACGCGTCGGCTTTTGCCACAACATCCGCGACATCCGCATTGCGGAACACGCCAACATAGCTCAGCGGGGCCGCCGCGATTACCTTGCGGGCCTGTTCCTCATTGACTGCTCGAGGAGATGTGTCGACGAAGATTAAACCGCCATATATTGCTCCTGCCTCATACGCGGCCTGCGCATCCTGTTCGCGGGTCAGGCCGCAGACTTTGTTTTCACCCAGCAGCACGCGACGCACCGCCGCATTGAGGTCGTCATGTTCCATCATGGCGGAGCCAATCAGGAAACCGTTGGCGAAGTGGCTCAGCTCGCGCACCTGGGCGTAGCTGTTAATGCCGGACTCGCTGATCACCGTGACGCCCGCACCCAGACGTGGCGCCAGCTGGCGGGTGCGGTTCAGGTCAATCGACAAGTCGCGAAGATCGCGGTTGTTGATGCCGACCACTTTGGCTTCCAGCGCGATGGCGCGCTCAAGCTCTTCTTCGTTACTCACTTCGGTCAGCACGCCCATTTTCAGGCTGTGCGCCACGGCAGCAAGCTGGCGATACTGTTCGTCATCCAGTACCGAGAGCATCAGCAGGCAGGCATCGGCCTGGTAGAAACGCGCCAGCCAGATCTGATACGGGTCGATAATAAAGTCTTTGCACAGGATCGGCTGCGGTGCGATGCCGCTGACGATCGGCAGAAAATCGAAGCTGCCCTGGAAATATTTCTCATCCGTCAGCACGGAGATTGCCGACGCATGATGCTTATAAATACCGGCGATACGCGCCGGGTCGAAATCGTCACGAATAACGCCTTTTGAGGGAGAGGCCTTTTTGCACTCCAGAATAAAGGCGGTACGTGCACCCTGCAGGGCGTCATAGAAACGACGGCTGCTTGGGACGACGTCATTCTGGAAACTGGCAAGCGGCTGCTCTGCTTTGCGTGCTTCCACCCAGATGGCCTTATCGGCAACGATTTTCGCTAAAACGGTCTGCATTCTTTACCCTCTTGCCGCAAGTGCGGTAACGCGATCGTAAGCTGCACCGGAGCGCAGTACATCCAGAACTTTTTGAGCATTGGCCTTCAGGTCTTCCTCACCGTGCAAACGCATCAGCATGGCGACGTTGGCAGCCACGGCGGCCTCATGAGCGGCCTCACCTTTACCTTGTAGTAAGCGCGTCAGAATGTCACGGTTTTCTTCCGGCGTACCGCCTGCCAGCGCTTCCTGATGGTACGGCGTTAAGCCGAAATCAGACGCCTCAAGCTGATAGCTGAGTACTTCACCATCGTTAAGCTCGGCCACCAGCGTCGGCGCATGCAGCGAAACTTCATCCATTCCGCCGCTGTGCACCACGGCGGCGCGTTTGTAACCCAGCACGCGCAGCGTCTCGGCAATCGGCAGGACCAGCTCAGGGCTGTAAACACCAATTAATGCCAGCGGCGGATGGGCCGGGTTGATCAGCGGGCCGAGCACGTTAAACAGCGTGCGGGTTTTAAGCTGCTGGCGAACCGGCATCGCGTGGCGGAAACCGGTGTGGTACTTCGGTGCAAACAGGAAGCAAACGCCCAAATCGTCCAGCGCTTCACGCGAACGTTCGGCATTCATCTCCAGATTGATGCCAAACGCGGCCAGCAGATCGGACGAGCCTGAACGGCTGGAGACGCTGCGGTTACCGTGCTTGGCCACCTTCAGGCCGCAGGCCGCCGCCACAAAGGCGCTGGCGGTCGAAATATTGATGCTGTTGCTGCCGTCGCCACCGGTCCCGACGATATCCGCAAACTGATAGTCCGGACGCGGGAACGGGGCGGCATTTTCCAGCAGCGCGGTGGCCGCACCGGCGATCTCCTGCGGGCTTTCGCCGCGCACTTTCATGCTCACCAGCGCCGCCGCCAGTTGCTCAGGCTTCAGCTCGCCGCGCACGACGGCGGAAAAAAGCTGGTGGCTCTCCTGCTGGCTCAGGGTCTGGGCCTGATACAGTTTTTCCAGAATCGGCTGCAGGGTGTTGGTCTGCTCCAGCTTCTGTAACGCCCAGTCAAGGGTCTGTTCCAGCAGGCGGGCGCCATTGGAGGTCAAAATAGATTCCGGGTGGAACTGCATCCCGCAGACGCGATCCGCATCGTGGCGTACCGCCATCACCATCCCTTCAAACGAGGCGTTGATGGTCAGCCCGGCCGGAATGTTGCTGCCGACCAGCGAATGATAGCGCGCGACCGGGAGCGGATTCGGCAGCCCGGCAAACATTGCCTGGCCGTCATGTTCAATACTGGAGGCTTTACCGTGCAGGATCTCGCCCGCCTGGCCGACGTAACCGCCGTAAGCTTCCACGATTGCCTGGTGACCAAGGCAGATACCGATAATCGGCAGCTTGCCGCGCATGCGGGTCAGCAGTTCGGGCATACAGCCCGCTTCGCTCGGCGCGCCCGGCCCCGGGGAGAGCATCAGCACCGGGTTTTGCATGGTCGCCAGACGGTCAATCAGGGTCTGAGCAGGAACGTGGTTGCGGTAGATAACGACGTTGTGACCATTCGCACGCAGCTGATCTGCCAGGTTATAGGTAAAGGAGTCGATATTATCGAGCAGCAGAATGTCAGCCATCAGAAAATCTCCTGTGCGTGGTGTGCGGTAGCGATGGCGCGCAATACCGCGCGTGCTTTACTGCGGGTTTCGTCAGCTTCAGACTGCGGAACAGAGTCAAGAACAATCCCGGCGCCGGCCTGAACGGTGGCAATACCGTCTTCGACGTAGGCGGAGCGGATCACGATGCAGGTATCAAGGTCGCCGTGTGCGGTGAAGTAACCTACCGCGCCGCCGTAGCTCCCGCGACGACGTCCTTCCGCTTCGGCGATAAGCTGCATGGCACGCACCTTCGGCGCGCCGCTCAGGGTGCCCATATTCATGCAGGCACGGTAGGCGTGCAGCACGTCGAGGTCGCTGCGCAGTTCACCCACCACGCGGGAGACCAGGTGCATCACGAAGGAGTAACGGTCAACTTTGGTCAGGTCTGCCACGTAGCGGCTGCCCGGGGTGCAAATGCGCGCCAGGTCGTTACGCGCCAGGTCAACCAGCATCAGGTGTTCGGAGAGCTCCTTGTGGTCGGTTCGCATTTCCAGTTCGATGCGGCTGTCCAGATCGCGGTCCAGCGAGCCATCGGCACGACGGCCACGCGGACGGGTGCCTGCAATCGGGTAGATCTCAATCTGGCGGCTGGTGGCGTCGTACTTCAGCGAGCTTTCCGGCGAGGCGCCGAACAGCGTGAAATCATTGTCCTGCATAAAGAACATATATGGGCTCGGGTTGCTCTTCTTCAGCACGTCGTAAGCCGCCAGCGGTGACGGGCAGGGCAGCGAGAAACGGCGGGACGGCACAACCTGGAAAATCTCCCCGGCGCGAATAGCCTTTTGCATCTGGCGAACCACGGCCCCGTATTGATCGTCGGTCTGGTTAACGTCGCATGTCATTTTTTCCACGTGCTGTACCGGCAGTGCAGGCGGCGCTTCCGTCATCTGCTGCTGGAGCTGAGCGATGCGATGCTCAAGGCGGTTTTTCTCAGACGCAGACGGCGTGAACAGGCTTGCCTGGATGCGGGTATATTTTTTCTGATGGTCGATCACCAGCAGGGTTTCGGCCAGGTAGAAACAGTAGTCCGGACAGCGGTTGCCCTGCTCGGTTTCCGGCAAATCTTCAAAACCGGCGACCAGGTCGTAAGCAAACAGCCCGCCGAAGAACATTGCTTCGCGCTCATCTTCCGGCACGGTGACAAGATTTTGCAGCAGGCGGAAGGCATCGAACACGGACAGCGAGCAGAGGCGCGCGTCTTCGTCCAGCAGCTGGCTTACCGGCGGGAAATGCAGAATTCGCAGGTCCGGGTGACGTTCATTGTCGATGCCCGCGGGCAGAGCCGCATCCAGCAGCGGCAGCAGCGATGCGCCATTATCAGAGAGCGCCTTAATGGTGACGGTGTCACCTAACGCGGTAATGCGCAGCGCGCTGTCGACCAGCAGCAGGCTTTTCAGATCGTCCTTGCTGTCGATATCCGCAGACTCCAGCAGCAGCGTCGCCGGACGCGCGCCGCACACCTGATGAAACAGCGCGGTCGGGTTGTGGCGATAGACCGCCTCGCAGGTCAACAGTTCGAGATGAGGTTTGGCTGTTTGCATGTTGTGATTCTCATTTATTCTGTTCAAAAAAAAGCCCGCTGGGTAGCGGGCGGGTATCTGTTTGCATTTCGCAGATGCGTGACACTGCCCGAAGATCAGGAAGTGCGCCACCAACCGTGCAGAGTGAAATGTGCTGTCATTTTCAGATACCTTTCTCGTGTGAACTTGCGTACTAGTTAACTAGTTCGATGGCGTATTGTCAACCCTTGATTTCAGAATTTCACGTTAAGTCGGTATCATGGCGTTTTCGGATGTCTCCAACCTGTTATGGGAAGTGCTTTGAGCGATACCACCTACGCGATTATTTATGATTTACACAGCCATACTCAGGCCTCTGATGGCCTGCTGACACCCGAAGCCCTGGTTCATCGCGCGGTTGAAATGCGTGTCGGCACGCTGGCGATAACCGATCACGATACCACCGACGCCATTCCGGCAGCGCGCGCCGAGATTGCCCGCAGCGGGCTGGCGCTGAATCTGGTGCCCGGCGTCGAGATCTCGACCGTCTGGGAAAACCATGAGATTCATATCGTTGGCCTGAACATTGATATAGAACATCCGGCACTTCTTGCCTTTTTGCAAGAACAAAAAACGCGCCGCAACCAGCGCGCGGAGATGATCGGCGAGCGTCTGGAGAAGGCGCATATTCCGGGCGCGCTGGAAGGTGCGCAAAAGCTGGCGAACGGCGGGGCGGTCACCCGCGGTCATTTCGCCCGCTTTCTGGTTGAAGCGGGCAAAGCGACGACCATGGCGGATGTCTTTAAAAAGTATCTGGCGCGCGGGAAAACCGGATACGTTCCGCCACAGTGGTGTACAATAAAACAAGCTATTGATGTCATTCATCATTCTGGCGGTAGGGCCGTGCTGGCCCATCCGGGACGGTATAATCTTTCTGCTAAATGGCTGAAACGGCTGCTGGCGCACTTTGCCGAATGCGGTGGCGAGGCGATGGAAGTCGCCCAGTGTCAGCAGGCGCCCAACGAGCGCGCGCAGCTCGCGACTTACGCCCGCCAGTTTGGCCTGCTAGGGTCACAGGGCTCTGATTTCCACCAGCCCTGCGCGTGGATCGAGCTGGGACGCAAGCTCTGGCTACCCGCTGGCGTTGAGCCGGTCTGGCAGCTCTGGGAGCAGCCGCAGCAAATTGAAGAGAGGGAAGTATGAGTCAGTTTTTCTATATCCATCCGGACAACCCGCAGCCACGTCTGATTAATCAGGCTGTGGAAATCGTCCGCAAAGGCGGCGTAATTGTCTACCCAACCGATTCCGGCTATGCGCTGGGCTGTAAAATCGAAGACAAAGGGGCGATGGAGCGTATCTGTCGCATCCGCCAGCTGCCGGACGGCCACAACTTTACCCTGATGTGTCGCGACCTCTCCGAGCTGTCGACCTATGCGTATGTTGATAACGTGGCGTTTCGCCTGATTAAGAACAATACGCCGGGCAACTATACGTTCATCCTGAAAGGGACGAAGGAGGTGCCGCGCCGCCTGCTGCAGGAAAAGCGTAAAACCATCGGGATGCGCGTGCCGTCGAACTCGATTGCCCAGGCGCTGCTGGAAACCCTCGGCGAGCCGATGCTCTCCACCTCGCTGATGCTGCCGGGCAGCGAGTTTACCGAGTCCGATCCGGAAGAGATCAAGGATCGTCTGGAGAAGGTGGTCGAGCTGATTATTCACGGCGGTTATCTCGGCCAGCAGCCGACTACGGTTGTGGATCTGACCGAAGACGCGCCTGAAGTGATTCGTGAAGGCGTGGGTGATGTTAAGCCTTTCTTGTAAAGGTGTAAGCAGATATACTACGCGGCCATCAAAGCAGGGCTCGGCTCTGCTTTTGACCTGATTCGACGCCTGTGAAGGCGACACCTGAGGAAGCTCAATGAGCGAGAAGTTACAGAAAGTGCTGGCGCGCGCCGGCCACGGTTCGCGCCGTGAAATCGAAGCCATTATTGAAGCGGGCCGCGTGAGTGTGGACGGTAAAATCGCCACGCTGGGTGACCGCGTAGAAATCGTACCGGGGCTGAAGATCCGCATTGACGGTCATCTTATCTCCGTGAAAGAGTCCGCGGAACAGATCTGCCGCGTGCTGGCGTATTACAAGCCGGAAGGCGAGCTGTGTACGCGCAACGACCCGGAAGGTCGTCCAACGGTGTTTGACCGTCTGCCAAAACTGCGCGGCGCCCGCTGGATTGCGGTGGGGCGTCTGGACGTGAACACCTGCGGTCTGCTGCTGTTCACCACCGATGGTGAACTGGCAAACCGTCTGATGCACCCAAGCCGTGAAGTTGAGCGTGAATACGCGGTTCGCGTCTTCGGCCAGGTCGACGAAAATAAACTGCGCGATCTGTCGCGTGGCGTGCAGCTGGAAGACGGCCCTGCGGCGTTCAAAACCATCAAATTTACCGGTGGTGAAGGGATTAACCAGTGGTACAACGTGACCCTGACCGAAGGACGTAACCGCGAGGTGCGTCGTCTGTGGGAAGCGGTAGGCGTGCAGGTTAGCCGCCTGATCCGCGTTCGCTACGGCGACATTCTGCTGCCGAAAGGTCTGCCACGCGGTGGTTATACCGAGCTGGATCTTACCCAGACTAACTACCTGCGCGAGCTGGTTGGCCTGACGCCGGAAACCACTTCTAAAGTGGCGGTGGAGAAGGATCGTCGTCGTATGAAGGCGAATCAGATCCGTCGTGCGGTGAAACGCCACAGCCAGGTGAACAGCAATCGTCGCTCTGGCAGCCGGAATAACAACGGTTAATCGAAAAAGCCCGGTGAACTCACCGGGCTTTTTCTTTAGTAATCAATGCCAATTTGTGCTTTGATGCCTGCATCAAACGCATGCTTGACCGGACGCAGCTCGCTGACGGTATCTGCCAGCTCCAGAATCTCACGATGACACCCGCGACCTGTAACGATAACCGTCTGGTGCGCAGGGCGGTTCTTCAGTGCATCCAGCACCTCCTCCAGCGGCAGGTAGTCGTAGGCGACCATATAGGTGATCTCATCCAGCAGAACCATATTCAGCGAAGGATCGGCAAGCATTCTTTTAGCGTGCTCCCAGACGGCCAGACAGGCTGCGGTATCGGTTTCCCGGTTCTGCGTATCCCACGTAAACCCGGTCGCCATCACCTGAAACTCAACGCCGTGAGGCTCAAGCAAATTACGTTCGCCGTTGGGCCATTCCCCTTTGATAAACTGGATGACCCCCACTTTTTGCCCGTGGCCGACGGCGCGCGTAGCGGTGCCAAACGCGGCAGTAGTTTTGCCTTTACCATTGCCGGTAAAAACGATGACGATCCCTCGCTCGTCCTGGGCTGCCGCGACGCGCGCGTCAACCTGTTCCTTCAAACGCTGCTGTCGCTGCTGATGACGTTCTTCACTCATTGCGAAATTCCCGGTTTGCGGCCCGGCTGGGCATCAAAGGTCATTCCGGTTTTGCGGCGGCTGTCGTCGCCCATCAGCCAGAGATAGAGCGGCATAATGTCTGCCGGGGTTTTCAGCTTCAGCGGATCTTCCGTCGGGAACGCGCTGGCGCGCATGCTGGTGCGCGTACCCCCCGGATTAATGCAGTTTACGCGCAGATGGCGGCTCTGATACTCATCCGCCAACACCTGCATCATGCCCTCGGTCGCGAATTTTGAGACAGCATAAGCCCCCCAGTTTGCGCGTCCCTCGCGGCCTACGCTGGAAGAGGTGAAGACCAGAGATCCAGACTCGGATTTGAGTAATAAAGGAAGCAAGGCCTGCGTGAGGAAAAAAGTACCGTTAACGTTAACCTGCATCACCTGCTGCCAGATTTCAGGATCCTGTTCATCCATCGGACGCACTTCACCTAACAAACCGGCGTTGTGCAGTACGCCGTCAAGACGTGGGTAGTGGGTACTGATACGGTGAGCAAGCTCCTGGCAGAGCGCTGGGGTGCAGGTCAGCAAATCGAGCGTGTACCAGGGGGCAGGTGTGCCGCCTGCGGCCTCAATTTCCTGAGCGACCCCTTTGAGCTTTTCTTCGTTGCGCCCAATCAGAATTACGCTTGCGCCATATTCAGCGTACGTCAGGGCCGCTTCGCGACCAATACCATCGCTGGCGCCGGTGACAAGAATGATTCGGTTCTGCAGCAGGTTTTTTTGCGGTTGATAATGCACGATGACTCCTCAGGCGCACGGGGTCTCAATCACGCCTTCATAATGACTTTTCGGCTTTATGCCCGAATTAGCGTGAGAATTCAATCAGTCTACAGGACGCATTGCTGCAAAATTAACAATTTGCAAATATTTAAACCGCAGCGCGGGGATTCCTGAAGACGGCTCGCAGAGGTAATGTCACGGGCGAGACGCAGGGGCAGGGCTGTTGTACACTGCCGTGAAAGATTCGTGGTTAAATCAAGGTGGAACGCGTGGAATTACTTTCTCAATATGGGTTGTTTTTGGCCAAAATCGCGACGGTGGTGATTGCCATTGCCGTGGTTGCCGTTCTGATTGTCAACCTGACGCAGCGCAAGCGTCAGCGTGGGGAGTTACGCATCACCCGCCTGAGCGAGCAGTATAAAGAGATGCAGGAAGAGATGTCCCTCTCGCTGCTCGATAGCCATCAGCAGAAGCTGTGGCTGAAAGCCCAGAAGAAAAAACACAAGCAGGAAGCCAAAGCCGCGAAGGCGAAGGCAAAGCTCGCGACGCCGCAGGGCGACGCAAAACCCCGCGTCTATGTGCTCGATTTTAAAGGCAGCATGGATGCGCATGAAGTCGCTTCGCTGCGCGAAGAGGTGACTGCGGTTCTGGCCGTGGCAACGCCGCAGGATCAGGTGGTGGTGCGTCTTGAGAGCCCGGGCGGGGTGGTACACGGTTACGGGCTAGCCGCCTCACAGCTGCAGCGTCTGCGCGAGAAGCAGATCCCACTTACCGTGGCGGTAGATAAAGTCGCGGCGAGCGGCGGCTATATGATGGCCTGCGTGGCGGACAAAATCGTT
Organism: Enterobacter sp. 725m/11; assembly: GCF_011683705.1. Taxonomy (NCBI): domain Bacteria; kingdom Pseudomonadati; phylum Pseudomonadota; class Gammaproteobacteria; order Enterobacterales; family Enterobacteriaceae; genus Enterobacter; species Enterobacter sp. 725m/11. The sequence goes on from NZ_JAAQOK010000009.1 coordinate 83,677, forward strand.
GCGGCGCCGTTTTCCATCATAGGTTCGATTGGCGTGGTCGCACAGATCCCTAACTTTAACCGATTCCTAAAAAATAAAGAGATTGATATCGAACTTCACACGGCGGGTCAGTACAAACGCACCCTGACGCTGCTGGGGGAAAACACGGAAGAGGGGCGCCAAAAATTCCGTGAAGATCTGAATGAAACTCACCATCTCTTTAAAGACTTCGTACATCGCATGCGCCCAACGCTGGATATTGAACAGGTGGCGACCGGTGAGCACTGGTACGGCATCCAGGCGCAGGAAAAAGGGCTGGTGGATGAAGTAGGTACCAGTGATGACCTGCTGCTCAACCTGATGGAAGGCCGGGAGCTGGTAGGCGTGCGCTTTACACCGCGCAAACGGCTGATGGACCGCTTTACCAACAGTGCGGCGGAAAGCGCGGACCGCCTGCTGCTTCGCTGGTTACAGCGCGGACAAAAACCGCTGCTGTAAACAAAAACGCGAGGCATATGCCTCGCGTTTTGCATTAATCGACCAGGTGATATTTCTCTGAAAGCGTATGCGCCAGGTATTTAAACATATTAAACACGGCAGTGCTTTTCGGGGTCGGTAGCCCCTGCTCGTCAAGGAAGTATTCGCCGCTGAAAACCAGCACGCCATTACGTTGCTCAACGCCGGTGGCTTCAATGCCTGCCAGCGTATCTTCATGGTCACGAATAAGCTTGTTTGCTTCGATAAGCAGAGAGGCTCGGTCAATGGGTTGGGTCGTATTCTGCATAATCCACTCCTTAAACAGTGACAATAGTCTACGCTGGGGGCGCTTTGGGGGCAAATTTTCCCTGTAATGTGAGGGGATAAGATACAGAGGGCAGGTTGGCGGGATTTGCTTTTGCATGCTAATAAAGTTGCGTAACGAATTTTATCAGGTAGAGTGTGCGCTTTCGTCATTCTGGCAACAGAATTGCTTGACATTCGACCGGGAATTCGTCACGAATTATACGAGATGTGAGAAAAATACCCGAAAACTCAATGACCTGGATGTCACCATTCTGACGTTCGGTAAGACATAGGGGTTGATATCCCCTGACGCAGTCGCAATATCATTGGCTCGTCGTCAGCGGAAGGGAAATCAACGTGCGGCGTATTCCTGGAAGAATTAAATTAGGTAAAGGTGAATATGGGTAAAGCTCTCGTCATCGTTGAGTCCCCGGCAAAAGCCAAAACGATCAATAAGTATCTGGGTAATGACTACGTGGTTAAGTCCAGCGTTGGTCACATCCGCGATTTGCCGACCAGTGGCTCAGCCAGCAAAAAGAGCGCAGACTCTACCTCCACCAAAGGGGCTAAAAAGCCTAAAAAGGATGAACGTAGCGCGCTTGTCAACCGCATGGGTGTTAACCCATGGCACAACTGGGATGCACAATATGAAGTGCTGCCCGGGAAAGAAAAAGTCGTTAACGAGCTGAAGCAGCTTGCTGAAAAAGCAGACCATATCTATCTCGCAACCGACCTTGACCGCGAAGGGGAAGCCATTGCGTGGCACCTGCGGGAAGTGATCGGGGGTGATGACAAACGCTACAGCCGTGTAGTGTTTAACGAAATTACGAAGAATGCGATTCGTCAGGCGTTTGAGAAGCCGGGCGAGCTGAATATCGACCGTGTGAACGCCCAGCAGGCGCGTCGCTTTATGGACCGCGTTGTGGGCTACATGGTTTCTCCACTGCTGTGGAAAAAGATTGCCCGCGGCCTGTCTGCAGGACGCGTGCAGTCTGTAGCCGTGCGTCTTGTCGTTGAGCGTGAACGCGAAATTAAAGCCTTCGTGCCGGAAGAGTTCTGGGAAGTTGACGCCAATGTCACCACCCCGGGCGGTGATGCGCTGCCGCTGCAGGTAAGCCATCACAACGATAAGCCTTTCCGTCCTGAAAACCGCGATCAGACCATGGCCGCCGTGGCGCTGCTGGAAAAAGCGCGCTATCAGGTACTGGAACGCGAAGATAAGCCGACCAGCAGCAAGCCTGGCGCGCCGTTTATCACGTCCACACTGCAACAGGCGGCGAGCACCCGTCTGGGTTACGGCGTGAAGAAAACCATGATGATGGCCCAGCGCTTGTATGAAGCGGGTTACATCACCTACATGCGTACTGACTCAACGAACCTGAGTCAGGACGCGGTGAACATGGTGCGCGGCTACATCAGCGATAACTTCGGTAAAAAATACCTGCCGGAAAGCGCCAACCAGTTCGCCAGCAAAGAGAATTCTCAGGAAGCGCACGAAGCAATTCGTCCCTCTGATGTCTCTGTTTTAGCCGAGTCGCTGAAGGATATGGAAGCCGACGCCCAGAAGCTGTATCAGCTGATCTGGCGTCAGTTTGTCGCGTGTCAGATGACGCCAGCGAAATATGATTCCACTACGCTGACCGTCGGTGCGGGCGATTTCCGTTTGAAAGCACGCGGTCGTATCCTGCGCTTCGACGGCTGGACGAAAGTGATGCCTGCACTGCGTAAAGGTGATGAAGACCGTACGCTGCCTGCGGTAAACAAAGGCGACGAGTTGTCGCTTGTCGACCTGGTTCCGGCCCAGCACTTCACCAAGCCGCCTGCGCGCTTTAGTGAAGCGTCGTTGGTTAAAGAGCTGGAAAAACGCGGGATTGGTCGTCCGTCAACCTACGCGTCAATCATCTCGACCATTCAGGACCGCGGTTACGTTCGCGTAGAGAACCGCCGTTTCTATGCCGAAAAAATGGGTGAGATTGTCACTGACCGTCTGGAAGCTAACTTCCGCGAATTGATGAACTACGACTTCACCGCGCAGATGGAAGACAGCCTCGACGAAGTGGCCAGTCACAAGGCGGAGTGGAAGAAGGTTCTCGATAGCTTCTTCAGCGACTTTACCAACCAGCTTGAGAAAGCGGAGAAAGATCCTGAAGAGGGCGGCATGCTGCCTAACCAGATGGTTCTGACCAGCATCGACTGCCCGACCTGCGGCCGCAAGATGGGGATCCGTACTGCGACAACGGGCGTGTTCCTTGGCTGTTCAGGCTATGCGCTGCCACCAAAAGAGCGCTGCAAAACAACCATCAACCTGGTGCCGGAGAACGAAGTTCTCAACGTGCTGGAAGGTGATGATGCGGAAACCAACGCCCTGCGCGCGAAACGCCGCTGCAAAAAATGCGGCACGGCGATGGACAGCTATCTGATCGATCCTAAACGTAAGCTGCACGTGTGTGGTAACAACCCGACCTGCGACGGGTATGAGATCGAAGAGGGTGAGTTCCGCATTAAAGGCTATGACGGCCCGATTGTGGAGTGCGAGAAGTGTGGCTCTGAGATGCACCTGAAAATGGGGCGTTTTGGTAAGTACATGGCCTGCACCAACGACGAGTGTAAGAACACGCGCAAAATTCTGCGCAATGGTGAGGTTGCTCCGCCGAAGGAAGATCCGGTTCCGCTGCCAGAATTGCCGTGTGAAAAATCCGACGCGTACTTCGTGCTGCGTGATGGTGCCGCAGGTGTCTTCCTGGCCGCCAACACCTTCCCGAAATCGCGTGAAACGCGCGCCCCGCTGGTGGAAGAGCTGCATCGCTTCCGCGATCGTCTGCCTGAGAAGCTGCGTTATCTGGCCGATGCGCCACAGCAGGATCCTGAAGGCAATAAGACGGTGGTCCGTTTTAGCCGTAAAACGAAGCAGCAGTACGTTGCGGCAGAGAAAGAGGGTAAAGCGACCGGATGGTCCGCCTTCTTTGTCGATGGCAAATGGGTTGAAGGCAAGAAATAATCTTTCTTAACCGTAGCTTACCCGTGAAAGGGCCGGACTTCCGGCCCTTTTTTATTACCTTATTATTATTTTTTGTTCCGTACTATACAGTCAGGCTATAAGTGATATAGTGGTTATAGTTAACACTTTTTTTATTATCAAATCGTCTTAAGCGATTGACCGCGTGCGCTAAATCGGATGGTCTGGCATGAAATTACAACAGCTTCGTTATATCGTTGAGGTGGTGAATCACAACCTTAATGTCTCTTCCACCGCCGAGGGGCTATATACCTCGCAACCGGGCATCAGCAAGCAGGTTCGCATGCTGGAGGATGAATTAGGTATTCAGATTTTCGCCCGCAGTGGTAAGCACCTTACCCAGGTGACGCCAGCGGGGCAGGAAATCATCCGTATTGCGCGGGAAGTCCTTTCCAAAGTCGATGCGATTAAGTCTGTGGCGGGGGAACATACCTGGCCGGATAAAGGCTCGCTGTATATTGCCACGACGCACACCCAGGCGCGCTATGCGCTACCGGGCGTTATCAAGGGCTTTATCGAGCGTTATCCGCGCGTCTCCCTGCATATGCACCAGGGATCGCCGACGCAAATTGCGGAGGCGGTGTCGAAGGGCAATGCAGATTTTGCCATTGCAACGGAAGCGCTCCATCTCTATGACGATCTGGTCATGCTGCCGTGCTATCACTGGAACCGCTCCATTGTGGTGACCCCTGATCATCCGCTGGCGGGCAAAGGGTCGGTGTCAATCGAAGAGCTGGCGCAATATCCTCTGGTCACCTACACGTTTGGCTTCACCGGACGATCTGAGCTTGATACCGCCTTCAACCGGGCCGGGTTAACGCCGCGGATTGTCTTTACCGCCACCGATGCCGACGTCATAAAGACCTATGTACGGCTTGGCCTGGGGGTAGGGGTGATCGCCAGCATGGCGGTCGACCCGGTGTCAGACCCTGACCTGGTGCGTCTTGATGCGCATGATATTTTCAGCCACAGCACGACAAAAATTGGCTTCCGCCGCAGTACCTTCCTGCGAAGCTATATGTATGATTTTATTCAGCGCTTTGCTCCGCATTTAACGCGTGACGTGGTGGATACCGCCGTGGCATTACGATCAAATGAAGATATCGAAGAGATGTTTAAAGATATCAAACTCCCCGAAAAATAATCACACCCGGTATCTTTCCCTGAGGGAAAGATACCGAAATATCGGCTTAAAGCTAAATTAGAATTATCATCATCTGCACTTCCCCTGCCATATATTGTCATTATCCTTTTAATTTGTGTGGCTTTAATGTCGTGAATTGGCGACAAAAATAGAAACTAATTAACGGCTACGCAAATTTTTCTTTTCAAATATTTATTTCTGGTCAAAAGATTGAATATTTCATGCCTCTTGATGCGTAAATTCACTGGCTTTTCGGCTAAAGTTTCTTTAGGATTTATCTCAACAGATGATTAATTGTACCAATTGTTTGGTCCTAAATGATAAGCGATATCGATTGTATGAGGTTAGCAATGCCTTCAGGAAGTGAAGAACCGCAAAGGGATCCTGCGCTCAAGCGTAAAGCCTGGCTGGCGGTCTTTCTCGTTTCCGCCCTGTTCTGGGTGATTGTTGCTCTCCTGGCCTGGAAATATTGGGGTTGAATATGGCAGTGACGGTACGTACAGAAACGGCAAAGCGGATGTGTCAGCATCATGACACTGTTCACAAGGGACGCAAAGCGCCTGCAACAGCAGTGCCAGCATCCTGGAAACTGACGCCGCAGCAGCAGGCTTTTATTGATGTGTTCGCGGAAGACGAACCCAAAAAACAATAATTTAGTTTATTGCGTAATGATGCAGTTAGTCTGAATAATGACTATGCGCCTTTGTACTCTTTAATAAATACACATCAGCAATATAGCACGAGGACCTGCCTCGGAATGTTTAATAAATAATGCCTGGTGTCCCTATGATGAATAACATGATGTCTCAAAAATACTGGTCATGGATCGGCGTTTTTACCCTGTCGATTCTGTTCTGGAGTCAGCTCATCTGGCTGGCCGTCCACTAAATCGTAAAACCTCGCTGCGGCGGGGTTTTTTGTTTTACCCTCCTCTGGACCATTCCTAAATTTATCAATTTGGGTTGTTATCAAAACGTTACGACATCTTTGTGTTATCTTTAATTACGGCCCTGATGATTGTCAGGACATCTCTGTAATTAAGGAGGAGCTTATGTCGTTAACCCTACGCGAAGCCAGTAAGGACACGTTACAGGCAGAAAATAAAACCTGGCACTACTATAGCCTGCCGCTGGCTGCCAGAACGCTTGGGGACATTTCGCGTTTACCCAAGTCCCTGAAAGTTTTGCTGGAAAATCTCTTGCGCTGGCAGGACGGTGACTCCGTGACCCTCGACGATATTCAGGCGCTGGCAGGGTGGCTTAAGAATGCCCATGCCGACAGAGAAATTGCCTACCGCCCGGCAAGGGTTCTGATGCAGGACTTCACCGGCGTTCCTGCCGTGGTGGATCTCGCCGCCATGCGTGAGGCGGTTAAACGCCTCGGCGGCGATACGGCTAAAGTGAACCCGCTTTCACCCGTCGACCTCGTGATTGACCACTCCGTAACCGTTGACCACTTCGGTGATGACGATGCCTTTGGCGAGAACGTGCGTCTCGAGATGGAGCGAAATCACGAGCGTTACGTCTTCCTGAAGTGGGGTCAGCAGGCGTTCAGCCGCTTTAGCGTGGTTCCACCCGGCACCGGTATTTGTCACCAGGTTAACCTTGAATATCTCGGTAAAGCCGTCTGGAGTGAATTGCAGGACAAAGAGTGGGTGGCTTATCCGGACACGCTGGTGGGTACAGATTCCCACACCACCATGATTAACGGCCTCGGCGTGCTGGGCTGGGGTGTCGGCGGTATCGAAGCGGAAGCCGCCATGCTCGGTCAGCCGGTCTCCATGCTTATCCCTGATGTTGTGGGCTTTAAGCTCACCGGGAAGCTGTCTGAAGGCATTACCGCCACCGATCTGGTGCTCACCGTAACCCAGATGCTGCGTAAGCATGGTGTGGTGGGAAAATTTGTTGAATTTTACGGTGACGGGCTGGATTCGCTGCCGCTGGCTGACCGCGCGACCATCGCCAACATGGCGCCAGAATATGGTGCAACCTGCGGATTTTTCCCCATTGATGACGTCACGCTGGAGTACATGCGCCTGAGCGGACGCAGCGAAGAGCAGGTGGCGCTGGTGGAGGCGTATACCAAAGCGCAGGGCATGTGGCGCAATCCGGGGGATGAGCCGGTATTTACCAGCACGCTTGCGCTTGACATGGGAAGCGTTGAGGCGAGCCTCGCCGGTCCGAAACGTCCGCAGGATCGCGTAGCGTTAAGCGACGTGCCAAAAGCGTTTGCCGCAAGCAACGAGCTGGAAGTTAACGTGGCGAAGAAGGACCATCGCCCAATCGACTATGTTCTGAACGGACATCAGTATCAGCTCCCGGACGGCGCGGTTGTCATAGCCGCCATTACCTCCTGCACCAACACCTCAAACCCCAGCGTATTAATGGCTGCCGGCCTGCTGGCTAAAAAAGCGGTTGAGCTGGGACTGAAACCACAGCCCTGGGTCAAAGCCTCCCTGGCACCGGGCTCCAAAGTGGTCTCGGATTACCTGGCGCAGGCCAGGCTAACGCCGTATCTTGATGAGCTGGGCTTTAACCTCGTGGGCTATGGCTGTACCACCTGCATCGGTAACTCCGGCCCGCTGCCTGAACCTATTGAAACGGCGATCAAGCAGGGCGATCTGACGGTTGGCGCAGTCCTTTCCGGTAACCGTAACTTTGAAGGACGTATTCATCCGCTGGTGAAAACCAACTGGCTCGCTTCGCCGCCGCTGGTGGTGGCCTACGCGCTCGCCGGGAACATGAATATCAACCTGGCTACCGATCCTATTGGTCACGACCGCAAGAATGAGCCGGTCTATCTGAAAGATATCTGGCCGTCCTCACGTGAAATTGCGATGGCCGTTGAAAAGGTCTCCACCGAGATGTTCCGCAAAGAGTATGCGGAAGTGTTTGAAGGCACGCCGGAATGGAAAGCCATCAACGTTGTGGGCTCGGACACCTATGACTGGCAGGACGATTCCACCTATATCCGCCTGTCGCCGTTCTTTGATGAAATGCTGGCCGAGCCTGCACCGCTTCAGGATATTCACGGGGCGCGCATACTGGCGATGCTGGGGGATTCCGTCACCACTGACCATATCTCTCCGGCGGGGAGCATCAAAGCCGACAGCCCGGCGGGCCGTTATCTGCAAAGCCGGGGCGTGGAGCGCCGCGATTTTAACTCCTACGGATCGCGCCGCGGTAACCATGAAGTAATGATGCGCGGGACGTTTGCCAACATCCGCATTCGTAACGAAATGGTTCCGGGCGTGGAAGGGGGGATGACGCGCCATCTTCCGGGGACGGAAGTCGTGTCGATTTATGACGCAGCCGTCAAATATCAGCAGGAAGGTACGCCGCTGGCGGTGATCGCCGGGAAAGAGTACGGTTCCGGCTCCAGTCGTGACTGGGCGGCGAAAGGTCCGCGACTGCTTGGCGTTCGCGTGGTCATCGCCGAGTCGTTTGAACGTATTCACCGCTCGAACCTGATTGGCATGGGGATCCTGCCGCTTGAGTTCCCGCAGGGCGTCACGCGCAAAACGCTGGGCCTGACGGGGGAAGAGCAGATTGATATTAGCGGCCTGCAAAACCTGCAGCCGGGCAAAACGGTGCCGGTGAAGCTTACGCGAGCAGACGGGAAAAGCGAGGTACTGGAATGCCGGTGTCGTATTGATACGGCAACCGAACTGACCTACTACCAGAACGACGGCATTTTACATTATGTGATTCGTAAAATGCTGGATTGATAAAAAAAGCCCGGCATCTGTGCCGGGCTTTTTACTTTCACTCTTTCAGAAGATGGCCCATTTTGGCCGCCTTGGTATCAAGATAGTGGGCATTTTTCGGGTTGCGGCCGACAATCAGCGGTACACGCTCGACGATGTTGATCCCGGCTTCGGTGAGGATTTCCACCTTTTTGGGATTATTGGTCAGCAGGCGAACTTCGTCCACGCCCAGCAGCTTGAACATATCGGCGCAGAGGGTGAAATCACGTTCATCGGCGGCAAAACCGAGCTGGTGGTTGGCTTCCACCGTATCGTAGCCCTGGTCCTGCAGCGCGTAAGCGCGGATTTTATTCAGCAGACCAATGTTACGACCTTCCTGACGGTGATAGAGCAGCACGCCGCGGCCTTCTTCGGCAATATGGGTAAGGGCAGCTTCGAGCTGGAAACCGCAATCACAGCGCAGGCTGAACAACGCGTCGCCGGTCAGACACTCCGAATGGACGCGGGACAGCACCGGCGTCTGCCCTGAAATGTCGCCGTAGACCAGCGCGACATGATCCTGTCCGGTTGCCAGTTCTTCAAACCCCACCATCAGGAAATCGCCCCATGGGGTTGGCAGTTTGGCTTCTGCCACACGTTTAAGCTGCATGTGATTCTCCAGAGTAGGCTGACACGTTTCGTGCCTTGCGCCTGTTTTGCTTTCTGTATTTGTCCATTTTGCCACAAGCTCAGCACGTTCGCCTAATGGGCGCCATGCTATATGAACGTTAAACGCACGATCCGACATATCCACCCATCGAATGAATTTCAGTTATGATTGTGAGGCTTAGCGAAAAAGGAGAAGACATGCTTTCAATCGCCAGACGTACGGCAGCAGGCGCGGCCATTTTACTGATTATGCCTTTGGCCGTGTGGGTCTCCGGCTGGATGTGGCAGCCGGGGCAGAATGCCACGTGGCTGAAAACGTTATACTGGGTAACGGAGACGGTCACGCAGCCGTGGGGAATTATTACCCACGTTATCCTCTGCGGCTGGTTCTTGTGGTGCCTGCGCTTTCGACTGCGCGCGGCGTTGATGCTCTTTGCTATCCTCGGTGGCGCGATCGTTATTGGACAGGGCGTGAAGTCCTGGGTGAAGGATCACGTTCAGGAGCCAAGACCTTTTGTCGTCTGGCTGGAAAAAGCGCACCATGTTCCGGTGGATGAGTTCTACAATTTAAAGCGTAAAGATCGCGGCGCGCTGGTGAAAGAACAGCTTGCGGAACAGGAAGATATTCCAAAGTTCCTGCGTAAGCACTGGCAAAAAGAGACGGGATTCGCGTTTCCTTCCGGCCATACGATGTTTGCAGCCAGCTGGGCGTTGCTGGGCGTTGGGCTGCTTTGGCCTCGACGTCGCACCATGACCATCGCGATTTTACTGGTTTGGGCGACAGGGGTGATGGGCAGCCGCTTGCTGCTGGGAATGCACTGGCCGCGGGATCTGGTGGTCGCTACGCTGATCTCCTGGATGCTGGTGACGCTGGCAACCTGGCTTGCAGAAAGGTTCTGCGGCCCGCTCACGCCACCACCTGAAGAGAAAGAAGAGATCGCCGAAAGGGAGCAAAGCGACGCCTGACGGTTGATATTGTGCATTTTGCCCATAAATCCATGACGTGCGCGTTACTTTTTCCGTTTCGCGCCCGTCGCTAAAATGGTAGTTTATAAGGCTGATTGCGGTGAGTTGAACACACTTTATTCGCTTGAACCACATAACGGGAAGTAATGTGAAATATTTACTCATTTTCTTACTGGTATTGGCGATTTTTGTCATTTCAGTCACATTGGGTGCACAAAACGATCAACAGGTGACGTTTAACTATCTGCTGGCGCAGGGTGAGTATCGGGTCTCCAGCCTGCTGGCGGTCTTATTTGCTGCAGGCTTTGCCATCGGCTGGCTGGTTTGCGGTCTTTTCTGGTTGAAAGTTCGTGTTTCTCTTGCGCGCGCTGAACGTAAAATTAAACGACTTGAACAGCACATTGCGCCTGCGTCCGACATGCCGGAAAGTTCAGGTGTGCCGGTCGTGAAGGAATAATCGACTATGCTGGAGTTGTTGTTTCTGCTTTTGCCTGTAGCCGCAGCCTATGGCTGGTATATGGGCCGCAGAAGTGCGCAACAAACGAAACAGGATGAGGCTAACCGACTCTCCCGCGACTACGTTGCGGGGGTGAACTTCCTCCTGAGCAATCAGCAGGACAAAGCGGTAGACCTGTTCCTCGATATGCTGAAAGAGGATACGGGGACCGTCGAAGCCCACCTCACTCTCGGTAACCTGTTCCGCTCGCGCGGCGAGGTTGACCGTGCTATCCGTATCCACCAGACCCTGATGGAAAGCGCCTCCCTGACCTACGAACAACGTCTCCTGGCGGTACAACAGCTGGGCCGAGACTATATGGCCGCGGGGCTGTACGATCGCGCTGAAGATATGTTCACACAGCTGGTGGATGAAACGGATTTCCGTATCGGCGCGTTGCAGCAGTTACTGCAGATTTACCAGGCCACCAGCGACTGGCAGAAAGCCATTGATACGGCCGAGCGTCTGGTGAAGCTGGGCAAAGACAAGCAGCGCGTTGAAATTGCGCATTTCTACTGCGAGCTTGCCCTTCAGCAGATGGGCAACGACGACATGGATAAAGCCATGGCGTTGCTCAAGAAAGGCGCCGCCGCGGACCGCAATAGCGCGCGTATCTCTATCATGATGGGGCGCGTTTTTATGGCCAGCGGCGACTACGCTAAAGCCGTTGAAAGCCTGATGCGGGTGATTGACCAGGACAAAGAGCTGGTCAGCGAAACGCTTGAAATGCTGCAAACCTGCTATCAACAGCTGGACAAGCAGGAAGAGTGGGTGGCATTTCTGCGCCGTTGCGTGGAAGAGAATACCGGCGCGACCGCTGAGCTGATGCTCTCTGACGTGGTTGAGCAGTATGAGGGGAGCGACACCGCACAGGTTTATATTACCCGTCAGTTGCAACGTCATCCCACGATGCGCGTATTCCACAAGCTGATGGACTACCATCTGAACGATGCGGAAGAAGGGCGCGCGAAAGAGAGCCTGATGGTGCTGCGCGACATGGTTGGCGAGCAGGTGCGCAGCAAGCCGCGCTACCGTTGCCAGAAGTGTGGTTTTACCGCCTACACGCTCTACTGGCATTGTCCGTCCTGCCGGGCCTGGTCCACCATCAAGCCCATTCGCGGCCTGGATGGGCAGTAATTTTTTAAAAAGCCTTCATTTTAGTTACAACATACCGATGGCTTTTACCGCTTTCTCAACACCGTGCGGCTTGCTGGCCTGGCAGGGGCATAAATGGATTCTGTCAATTTGCGGCGACGGCAGGTAGAATGCAGGCCGTTTATCTGTTCCGCGCCGCTGCGCGCCCATAGACGAAAAGGGCTGGTCATGACGTCTGTTACTTCCTCCACTTCCCGCGTTATTACGGATTCTCCTGTTGTTGTTGCGCTTGATTACAATAAGCGTGACGCAGCGCTGGCCTTTGTCGACGGTATCGATCCTCGCGATTGTCGTCTGAAAGTTGGTAAAGAGATGTTCACGCTGTTTGGACCGCAAATTGTCCGCGATCTGCAGCAGCGCGGTTTCGATGTCTTCCTCGATCTCAAATTCCATGATATCCCGAACACCACGGCGCACGCGGTTGCCGCCGCTGCGGAACTGGGTGTATGGATGGTCAACGTCCACGCGTCGGGCGGGGCGAGAATGATGACAGCCGCTCGCGAAGCACTCCTGCCGTTCGGCAACGATGCGCCATTACTGATTGCGGTTACCGTGCTGACCAGCATGGACGACAGCGACTTGCGCGACCTTGGCGTGACGTTGTCACCTGCCGGGCACGCCGAGCGTCTCGCGCGTCTGACGCAGAGCTGTGGTCTCGATGGCGTCGTTTGCTCCGCGCAGGAAGCGGTACGCTTTAAGTCAGAGTTGGGCAAAGATTTTAAACTGGTCACGCCAGGCATTCGTCCTGCTGGCAGCGACGTGGGCGATCAGCGACGCATTATGACGCCTGAGCAGGCGTTGGCAGCAGGCGTTGACTACATGGTTATCGGCCGGCCTGTGACGCAGTCTGCGAACCCGGCAGAGACGCTTAAGTCTATCAACGCATCACTGAAAAAGGGGGCGCAATGACTGATTCCAACAGTCGGCTGGTCTACTCGACGGAAAGCGGGCGCATAGACGAACCGAAAACGAAAGCAGAACGTCCGAAAGGTGACGGTATTGTTCGTATCCAGCGTCAGACCAGCGGGCGAAAAGGAAAGGGGGTCTGCCTGATCTCCGGGATTGATCTGGATGATGCGGAGCTGAACAAGCTGGCAGCAGAGTTGAAGAAAAAATGTGGCTGCGGCGGCGCCGTGAAGGACGGCATTATCGAAATTCAGGGTGATAAACGCGATTTAATTAAATCGCTCCTTGAAGCCAAAGGCATGAAAGTTAAACTGGCAGGCGGCTAAAATAAATAAGCCACGGCAAATGCCGTGGCTCGTGTTATATACGTGCGTTAGTCAGACCTGAAATGCGATGCTAAATCGCCTTAACGGGAAGGCTGATAGAATAATTATTTGCCAACCTGGTGACCGATAATACCACCGACAGCAGCGCCGCCTAATGTACCCAGCGTACTACCATCCGTTAATACTGCACCACCGAGCGCACCAGCACCGGCGCCAATTGCGGTGTTACGGTCACGTTTAGACCAGTTAGAGCACGCGCTCAGGGACATTGCTACAGTGATTGCCAGAACAGCGGCGGCTAATTTTTTGCTGGTTAAGGTCATAATACTTTCTCCTGAATTATCGATTCACGGAAAGATGTACACATTAAGTATAGTCAAAATGAATACTCAATTCTTTTTTCCGTGAAAGCTGGTCGCGCAGGCGTTACGTAATCACGCAGGTGATAGTCACTTCCTGTTATATCGCTAACATTAATTTTACGACTTTACGGCAGGTTAAACAGGTAAAAACTCTTAAAGGATGGATAGGAATCCTCTCAGACGAAGGGGGCATATGCGCCCGGAATACGGGCGCAAATGGACTCAGGCGGGCGTTTTAATAATATCGACAATGAGACCGTCATCTTCCAGTTTATTACGATGTTCGTCGCTTAACCTTTCGTCGGTAATTACGCGGCTAAAGCGTGAGGCTGGACCCATGGTGTAAGGATGGACGGCACCAAATTTAGAGCTGTCGGTCAGCACAATGGCTTCACACTCTTTTTCCAGAACGGCATTCACAACGTCAGATCGCATCATATCCCGGCCGGTGAAGCCTGTCTCCGGCTGCCAGCCGTCAATACCGATAAACGCCTTACTGAAATAAACCTGCTGGACATACTGCCGGGTTAGCGGGCCTACCATGCTCTCACTTTTTTTCTGGTAAATGCCGCCCAGCAAAATCACCTCACAGCGCGTCTCTTTGAGCAAATGGGCGATATAGCTGCTGACGGTGATGATGGTAACGTCTTTTTGTTCGGCGAGCGTACGTGCCAGAAGAGCGTTGCTGCTGCCGTTTTCAATAAAGACCGTCTCGCCAGGGTTTACCAGCGATGCGGCAAATTCTGCCAGTTCTCGTTTAAGCGCGTAGTTATTCATCATGCGCGTCTCAACGTCGTCGCTGTCCAGCGGCACGGCATAGCCATGCGCACGGCGCAGGTAGCTCTGTTTTTCCAGCAGATTAAGATCCTGACGGATGGTCACTTCTGAAACGCCGGTGGTTTTAGCCAGCTCAACGACGCTTACGCGCCCCTGATCGATGACCATCTGCAAAATGAGTTGTTGTCGGGAATTCATAGCATCCAATTAATAAAGCGAAACGAGGTCTGAGACAGTGGGATTAGACTTCCCACGGCGCTTTAGGCTGTCGGTTTTCGGGGGCATTGTCAGCGCCATCCTGAGCGAGAAGTTCAGACTTCAGGATCTCGAGATTACGGATTGCAGAGTGATAATCACCCGCCACCAGGATATCCAGCACGGTATCAATACGTTGTGCTACAGCTTGTGGATCAATAGTAGACATCATCTCTCCCCAGGAGCGAAAAGTTAATAATTTCAATGATGCAGAAAATAGGTTCAAAAGAGAAGGGAAAAAACGCCATAACGAAATTACCTATACGAAAGTGAACCTCTGTATGACGTCAACGTTGTTGTCGCGCTTGATATCGTTTTAGCCAGCGCTCGAATGCGGCAGCGGGCATCGGCTTAGCGAAAAGAAAACCCTGCCGTTCGTTGACGCCGTTTTTGGTCAGAAAGGCATCTTCTTTTGCGTTCTCCACCCCTTCGGCAATCACCTGCAGGTTTAACGCCTGCGCCACTGCGACAATGGCGCGTACCAGAGACTGGGAGACAGAGTGCTTATGAATATCTCTGACAAAAGCCTGATCGAGTTTAATGGCATCAATAGGAAAACGCGCCAGCTGGGAAAGGGAGGAGTAGCCGGTACCGAAATCGTCCAGATGAATTTGTGCCCCGAGCCGACTGAATTGCTGGATCACCGAGAGCGCCAGCTCTTCGTTTTCGATAAGGCAGCTTTCGGTTAACTCAACGTCGATAGGGCAGTACTCAAAATGCAGATCCTTAAGCGCCTGCTTTAGCTCACTGAAAATCGTCTGGTCGGCCAACTGACGTGCAGAGACGTTCACGGCCACGCGCAGGTTAATTCCCTTGTCACGCCATTTTGCCACCTGGCGAACCACATCAAGCATCACCCAGCGACCCAGCGGCACAATCAAACCGGACTCCTCGGCATAAGAGATAAATTCCAGAGGGGGGATCAGCCCGCGCTCGGGCGACTGCCAGCGGACCAGCGCTTCAAGGCTTCGGACTTCGCCGCGCCAGGTCATTTTCGGCTGGTAGTGGATCAGGAGCTGATCGTTATCCAGCGCTTTACGCAGGTTGGTGTCCAGCCACAGGTACTCAAACACGCGCTGGTTCATCTCGGGGGAGAAGACACAGAATTTGCCACGGCCATTCTCCTTGGCGGTGTACATGGCGATGTCGGCATTGCGAATCACGCTTTCCCGATCGTTCCCGTGCTGCGGCGCGAGGGCGATGCCCAGTGAGCAACCGGTGTAAACCTCAATGAGACCGATTCTGAACGGCTGGCGCAGGCGGGTCAGAATACGCGACGCCATCGCTTCCAGCGAGCCCTGAGAGGTATTGGTGGCCATAACGATAAACTCATCGCCGCCGAGCCGCGCTAAAACCTGCCCCTCATCCAGACAACTCAGAAGGGCAAGTGCAACCGCCTGCAGGAGCTGATCGCCGAACATATGCCCGTAGGCATCGTTAACCTTCTTGAAGTTATCGAGGTCGAGGTACACCACGCCTACCTGCGTGTCGCCGCGGCTATTGATGGCGTCTGAAATCAGCTCATGGATCGCATTGCGGTTGGGCAGGCCGGTGATGGTATCGGTATTGGCCAGCACGCGCAGGCGCTCCTGTGCCCGTCGTTCTTCGGTAATGTCGGTCCCGGAGCAGATAAGGAAAATTTCATTTTTACCGCTGCCGCTGTGAACGAATTTATTTCTGAACAGAAACAAGCGTTGCCCTTTTCGCGTTTTAATCCAGCGTTCGACTTCGTAGGAGCTGCCGTTGCGAAAGAAACCCGCAATGTTGCGCTTCGAGGCTGCCGCTTCGCTGCGGCTCATGAACAGTTCAAACACGTTTTGACCAATGACTTCATGTTCTTTCAGACCGGTATACTCTTCGCTCAGGCGGTTAAAGCGCTGGATATTGCCGTTTTGATCGAGAATGACAATGACGGAATTCGCTTCAGAAACTACCTGTTCCGCAAAGGAGAGTCCCTGAGCCAGATCGCGTGCCACGGAGGGCGTATCGTTCCAGGCGGAAGCCGTTCCGGCCCACTCGTTTCGGGTGATTTTGCGTCCGACAAGATGGACGGGAACTTGCTCGCCGTAAAGAGAGAGGTTCAGGGAAATGCTGGTGGTCATTACCGTTAGCTGACGGATCTGTGCGGCCTGTTCATCATCCAGTACGATCTCCTGAGTCACGTCAGCATTTTCGCTGGCGGCAAGGTGCAGAGCGTTGCTGTCAGCCGACAATCGCCACCACGGGCTGTGAGTACCCATGTAACGAAACAGCAAATTTTGCTCAAGTTCGTCGATCATGATTTCTCCCGCCGCGACGCATTAGCGAACAAATTATTCATTAGTCGTCGACTTTTCCGTTGAAAATAGCGGCAAAGCCGCAGTGAAAGTATTGTTTTTCTGAGCTTTTTTATAATAAAACGCATCAGGCAGATAAAAATGCTGAGCGTATAAAATCCACGTGCCCGAACAGGGCAGCACTCTTTAACTGTAGATAATTATGGCTGTTTTGGGCGGGCTGGGGCCGAAAAAGTAAGAAAAATGATGCTTTTGCGAGGGGAAAGACAGGGAGAAAATTGTCGGCCTTTCTGAACGGAAATGACCGACAATTGAGCAGGTTATCAGGCGACAGGGCGCGCAATAATACTGCGGGTTTCCATGCGAACTTCAGCGATAGTTACATCAATCACGTCAGTGACTTTGTAAACCGTCTCGCCTTTAATTTGCACGGTGCCGCTTTCCTGACTGCAGACCAGTTCGTCACGAACGGCGTGCAGGAACGGGGCAGGGATAAAGGCGACCGCGCCGTTATCCACCAGACGTACGCGCATTCCCCCGCGGCTGATATCAATAATTTCTGCCGCGAAGCGGGTATCGGTACCGGCTTTATCCTGCAGGAAGCGCGCGTATAGCCAGTCTCCAACGTCACGTTCCGCCATGCGGTTCAGACGGCGACGCTCGGCCATCTGTAGGGTCGTGTCGTCCTGTGGACGGGCAATGGTTTCGCCCTTGATAATCGCTTTCAGCAGGCGGTGGTTAACCATATCGCCATACTTACGGATCGGGGAGGTCCAGGTGGCGTAGGCTTCCAGACCGAGGCCAAAGTGCGGGCCTGGCTCGGTGCTGATTTCCGCGAAGGACTGGAAGCGGCGAATACGGCTATCCAGGAAACCGGACGGCTGAGCGTCCAGCTCGCGGCGAAGCTTGCAGAAGCCCGGCAGTGTCAGCACTTCTTCCGGATCAACATGCACATCGTGATTCTTCAGCAGGGCCGCGAGCGCTTCGGTATTGGCCGGATCGAATCCGGTATGAACGTTGTAAATACCGAAGCCCAGCCTGTCGCGCAGCACGCGCGCGGCACAGATGTTGGCGGAAATCATCGCTTCTTCGACGATGCGGTTAGCAATGCGTCGCGGCTCGGCCACGATATCCAGCACTTCGCCTTTTTCACCGAGAACAAAACGATAATCCGGGCGATCCTTGAAGACCAGGGCGTGAGTCTTGCGCCACTCGCCGCGGTTCAGGCAGATGCGGTGCAGCAGACGAATCTGTGCTGCGATAGCATCGGATTCAGGTTTCCAGCTGCCGGTGTTTTCCAGCCAGTCGGAGACATTGTCATAGGCCAGCTTGGCTTTGGATTCGATGGTGGCGGCAAAGAATTCGATATCGTCTTCAATCGTGCCATCTGCGGCAATGGTCATGCGGCAGGCGAGAACCGGGCGCACCTCATTTGGGCGCAGCGAGCAGAGGTCGTCAGACAGTTCGCGCGGCAGCATCGGGATGTTAAAGCCCGGCAGGTAGTTGGTGAACGCGCGGATTTTCGCCGTTTCGTCCAGCTTGCTGCCTTCCACAATCCAGGCGGTTGGATCGGCAATGGCGACGGTCAAATGCAGTTTGCCATCGGCGCTCTCTTCAGCGTAGAGCGCATCGTCCATATCTTCTGTGCTGGCGCTGTCGATGGTGACAAACTCCAGCGCGGTAAGATCGCGGCGCGCCAGGCCTTCATCCTGCATCTCAGTTGCCACGCCGTTCGGCGCTTCTTTTTCAAGATTATGGCGCGCCAGCGTGACCCACCACGGGACGAAATGGTCGTCGCCAAAGGTGATGAACTGGGTCAGTTCAGCATAGAAACCGCGGTCGCCTTTCAGAGGATGACGGCGCATTTCTGCCACGGCCCAGTCACCTTCTTTAAAATCATGCTCAACGCCGCGGGCGGCGCGGCAGGGAATGGCATCTTTCAGCAGGGGGTGATCCGGCACGACAGAAAGACGATCGTCCTTTCTCTGCACTTTGCCCACAAAGCGGGTCAGGAACGGCTCGATCAGTTCTTCCGGCTCGGCGGATTCACGTTCCTTCTCGGTATGGATGACGGCCATGACGCGATCGCCATGCATCACTTTCTTCATCTGCGGTGGCGGAATGAAGTAGCTTTTCTGCGCGTCAACTTCAAGGAAGCCAAAGCCCTTTTCCGTGGCTTTCACGACCCCTTCTGCACGCGGCGTCTGGGAATGCAGTTGCTGTTTAAGCTGCGCTAGCAGCGGGTTGTCCTGAAACATAATGTTCTATTTTCGTAGCCATTGAGCGGCTGACAGTTTTACGCGATTCTCACTGCTACAGCAAGCGCTCTTTGGGGAAAGAGTGTGGTTATTCCGCTTTGCCGGATGCGACTTTTAGTCGATTGAGCCAGCCCTCCAGCGCGCATTGGCTGAGCAGGTTGATCGCCTGAACGGCAGTAAGTCCTTCTTCCGTGAGCGGGGTAAATTGTGCGGCGCTGAAGCGGTCCGGCGAGCGTGTCAGCAATTCGGCTGCTGCCGAAAGCGCCGGAGGAGGCAGCGAAATCGTTTCCCGGCTGTTTATCAGGATCTCCCCCATCAGGTCGAGCAAGGTCGGTTCATGGCACAGGACCGGCGTCAGCGCCTCAAGCGTGGGATCTGCCTGCCAGCGGGAGAGGGACTCAAGCTGATGCGCACTGGCATAGCGAAGCTCGACCACGGGCAGAAGCGAGATCCACGCGTCGGAGGACGTTGGCAGGGTGTGCGGCTGGATATGATGGCCCGGCAGCCAGCGGACGGGATGGCCGAGCAGCGCCTGAAAGACGGCGACCACGCGCGCCTGAAAACCGATAAAGCCGATTATCTGGTTAATCACCACAACGTCATAGATAGACAGACCTACCTCATCAAGCTGGTTTCGCGCCTTATCATCAATGACGTCAGGTGAGCTGGCGAGCTGGCGGGCGTACTGCGTGATTTGCGCCAGCCGTCGGTTACTTTCGCGGGAGGAGTCAGGGCCCGGCAGCGGGGCGAGGAGGGCGGCGTAGTGGTTGCACAGCCGCTGAACGCCGCAGGCCTGCGCCACCGTCAG
The DNA here is from genome assembly GCF_011683705.1 of Enterobacter sp. 725m/11. Classification (NCBI taxonomy): domain Bacteria; kingdom Pseudomonadati; phylum Pseudomonadota; class Gammaproteobacteria; order Enterobacterales; family Enterobacteriaceae; genus Enterobacter; species Enterobacter sp. 725m/11. The sequence continues at coordinate 103,538 of NZ_JAAQOK010000009.1, forward strand.
CGCGGTACTTAACCGATCGTAGGCGCTAAGCGTTCGCAGCCGGTTTACGGGAAGTGAGAGCGGGAATAGCTGGTGACATAAGGATCTGGCAGGAGCGAGCCAGCCGGTACAGGCGGCGACAATCTCATCTGGCAGGGCTAAATCGAGCAAAAAACGATCGTCGACGTTAGCGGCTTCGGGCACCAGGGGCAGCACATCCGGCTGCGCGTGGTTAGACTGGGTTTCGTGATACCAGTGGCCTTTGCCGGAAAAACGGCGTTGTTCCATGGGCGTTCCTTGATCTCAAAATGGCGATCAATATCCTGGCGTAAGGCAGATAAAGGGAAAAATATTGTTAGGTGATAACAAATAGCAGAACGGAATAACGAAGGGGAGTGCGGAGGGGGAAAGCTCTCTTCCCGTGCGGGAAGAGAGCCACAGCTTATTTAATTTCCAGCTCGTTCATTGCAGCGATGTTGAAGCCGCCGTCAACGTGAACCACTTCGCCGGAGATACCTGCGGAAAGGTCAGAGCACAGGAATGCAGCAGAGTTACCCACATCTTCAATGGTAACGGTACGACGAATCGGGGTAACCGCTTCGCAGTGTGCCAGCATTTTACGGAAATCTTTGATGCCGGACGCCGCCAGGGTGCGGATAGGGCCAGCAGAGATGGCGTTAACGCGCACGCCTTCTGGACCCATTGCGTTCGCCATGTAGCGGACGTTGGCTTCCAGAGAGGCTTTCGCCAGGCCCATAACGTTGTAGTTAGGGATAGCACGCTCTGCGCCCAGGTAGGACAGGGTCAGCAGCGCTGCGCCCGGGTTCAGCATTGCGCGGCAAGATTTCGCCATTGCAACGAAGCTGTAGGAGCTGATGTCGTGCGCGATTTTAAAGCCATCACGGGTTACCGCGTTCACGTAGTCGCCGTCCAGCTGGTCGCCAGGAGCGAAGCCGATGGAGTGAACGAAACCGTCGAATTTCGGCCATGCTTTTGCCAGTTCAGCAAACATGCCGTCGATGCTTTCGTCTTGTGCAACGTCACATTCCAGAACAATGCTGGAACCCAGCTGCGCGGCAAACTCTTCAACACGGCCTTTCAGCTTGTCGTTCTGGTAGGTGAACGCCAGCTCAGCGCCTTCGCGATGCATTGCCTGTGCGATGCCGTATGCGATGGACAGTTTGCTGGCAACGCCAGTCACCAGAATGCGCTTACCGGAAAGAAAACCCATAGCTTTAATCCTTATATTCATTGCTTATTTTGCCTTGTAATTCATAGCGTTACAGGCAGTATTTCAAAATCATTCGAAATTAGCTCGAAATTATAGCCCACTCACGGCCCCTTGTGTCACGATATTTCTCGTCGATCTCCGAAGAGGAATGCCCCAAAAGGTGAGGCGCGGGCTGGCGGGGGCTGAAAATTTCAGCATTCGTCCAGTATATCACCCGGCAGCAGCTTCGCCTCATCCAACCAGCAAGGTTCCGCGATCCATCAGCGGTATTCACACTTTCCTGGCGTTTTCAACGAAACGCGCAACGACAATAAAGAATACCGGGACGAAAAAGATCGCGAGAAGCGTGCCGCTGATCATGCCGCCAAACACCCCGGTGCCGATAGCGTGCTGCGTGCTGTCACTCGCGCCACGCGCCAGCATCAGTGGCACCACGCCTAACGTAAAGGCTAACGATGTCATCAGAATAGGGCGCAGACGCTGGCTTGCGGCCTGTATCGTGGCCGCAAGCAGGGGTTGTCCTTCCCGGTGGAGCTGCCTTGCAAACTCGACAATCAGAATGGCGTTCTTGGCGGACAGGCCTATCAGGGTGATAAGACCGACCTTAAAGAAAACATCATTCGTCATGCCCGCAACGGAGACGGCAACCACCGCACCGATAAGCCCCAGGGGAACGACCAGCATGACCGCAAAGGGAATTGACCAGCTCTCATACAGGGCGGCGAGCACCATGAACACGACCAGTATCGACAGAACGATCAGACCCGGGAGCTGAGATTCGGATTTTCTCTCCTGCAATGAGCTACCGGCCCACTCGCCGGCCATCCCCTGCGGTAAATCCCGTGACAACGTCTCCATGGCCTTCATTGCAGTGCCGCTGGATTTGCCCGGGGCCGCACTGCCGGTAATGCGGATAGCAGAATATCCCTGATAACGCGTCAACTGCTGCGGCGCAACGTTCCAGGAAAGCGTCGCAAACGTAGATACTGGCACCATCTGCCCCATACGGTTTTTTACCGATAATTTCAGGATCTGCTCAGGCTGCATGCGGTAAGGGGCGTCGGCCTGAATAATGACCTGTTGAACGCGGCCCTTGTTCGTGTAGTCATTAACGTAGTTCGACCCCATGGTGACCGAGAGCGTCTGGTTGATTTCATCAAATGAAACGCCCAGCGCTTCCGCTTTTTCCCGGTCAATCTGAAGGGCCAGGCTTGTTCCTTCCGGCAGACCGTCTATATACACGTCACTCAGTTCAGGACGTTGATTAGCTTTCATAACCAGCGCATCGGCCGCTCTCTTTAACGCCTCGTAGCCCAGTCCCGCCCTGTCCTGCACGTACCAGGTGAAGCCCGAGGAGGTGCCCATATCCGAAATGGCCGGCGGGAGAAGGCTCATCGTGACGGCATCAGAGACGTTAGCCATGCTGGCCTGTATATGGTCGGCTTCATTCTGTGCGGTCGTACCCTGCCGATCTTTCCAGTCCTTCAGCGTGGTGAAGGCCATGGCCGAATTCGGTCCCGAGCCTGAAAACCCAAATCCCAGAATCATAATGTTGCTTTCAATATCCGGCCGGGCCGCAATTTCCTCTTCAAATTTTTTAACCACTCTCAGGGTGCGCTGCATTGTGGCATCGGAAGGCAGCTGAATTGAGGACATAAAATAGCCCTGATCTTCATCCGGAAGAAAGGACGAGGGCAGCGAAGAAAGCCCCAAACATAGCGCAGCACATAGCGCAACGTACAACAGCAGCATCCGCCCGGTACGTCTCAGCACCGCGCCCAGCCCGGATTCGTACCACGTCGTGAGGGTACGAAAGCGGGCGTTAAACCCTGCTGCGAACCTGCCACCAACGTGCTTTGCTGCGCTGTGAGGCTTAAGTAGCGTCGCGCATAGCGCGGGGGTAAGCGTGAGGGCAAGAAATGCCGACAACAGTATGGAGACCGCCATGGAAATACAAAATTGTCGATAAATAATCCCGACGGAGCCTTCGGCGAAACCCATGGGAATAAAGACGGCGGTAAGCACCAGCGTGATCCCGATAATTGCCGGCGTGATTTCATTCATGGCCTCCCGGGTCGCGTCGCGCGGAGAGAGTTGTTTTTCTTCCATCAGGCGCTCGACGTTCTCCACGACCACAATAGCGTCATCTACGATAATCCCTATCGCCAGAACCATGCCGAACATGGTCAGAATATTGATGGAGTATCCACTCAATAGCATCACCGTGAAGGTGCCAAGCAGTGCGACGGGGGCAACAATCGCCGGGATAAGCGTACAGCGTATCTTATGCAGAAACAGCAGCATTACGAGGAAGACCAGAACCATCGCTTCCACAAAGGTCTGCACCACCTTCATGATGGAGAGCTTCACAAAAGGCGCGGTATCGAAGGGAACCGTAAACGTCATTCCTTCCGGCAACACCTGAGAAAGTTCGTCGATGCGTGCGCGTACGCCTGCAGCCGTACTCATCGCATTGGCGCCAGGCGATAGCTGGACCGCCGCAGCCGTTGCGGGAACTCCATTTTCGCGGATACCGAAAGCGTAGCTTTGCAGGCCGGACTCAATGCGCGCGACGTCGGACAGCTTCAGCCTTGCGCCGGACGCCTCTGATTTCAGAGTAATATTCCTGAAAGCCTCTACGGAAGTGAGTTGCCCCTTCACGGTGATCGGATACGTTACGCCTTGCCCTTCAGATGCCGGTTCATCTCCCGTTTTGCCGGGCGAAACCAGGGCATTTTGCTGGCCAACAGCGGTAAGCACATCGCTCACCGAAAGTCCGTAGCTATGAAGCTTCATCGGGTCCAGCCAGATGCGCAGCGCTTTTTCGCCACCAAACAGCTGAATTTTCCCTACTCCAGGTACGCGGCGAAGCTCGTCGCTGACATGCCGGGCAAAGTAATCGCTTAAATCGGCTTCCTCAAATTTACCGGTGGCGGACTTGAGCCCCACCATCATTAAAAAACCGGAATTGGCCGCCTCGACGTTGATGCCATTTTGCCTTACCGCCTGTGGCAAACGCGGCTCCACAATTTTAATCTGGTTCTGAAGGTCCATCTGCGCCAGCTTGATGTCCGTGCCGGGCTTAAACGTCACGGTAATAGACGCAGAACCGGTTGTGTCACTGGATGATTCGAAGTAAAGCAAATTATCGACGCCAGATATTTCGCGCTCAAGTAACGACACCACCGACGTATTCATAATATCGGGGCTGGCGCCCGGGTAGGTGACAGAAATAATAATCCCAGGCGGTGCCACCGCCGGATACTGCGCAACCGGCAGCCGGGGGATAGACAATACACCCGCCAGGACGATAAAAAGCGCCACGACCCAGGCGAAAATGGGACGTTCAATAAAGAAATGAGGCATTAATTTAACTTCCAGATACGTGACTATTTCAGTGAGTTATTTTGTTCAAGATGGTGTGATGGAGAGTCTACAACTCGCCTGTTTAGCGGACATGGGCGGTTTATGGAGAGAGTGTGGAGCGAAACAACGCGGTTGTTTAAATCATTCTCACGATGAGGTACAACGGTGAACCGCCAAAAAAGAGAATTAAATAACACTCATAGTAAAACACCAAATCGTTGAAATCTGGCGTAACGTTCAGCAGCACAGTGAACGTAATAATGAGATAAACAAAAATCACCATTAGCCAGAAGGCGATGAGAAGTAATTCAGTGAACGCGCCTGCTTTGTTTTGTATTACCAGAGAGACAACCGACAAGGCAATGCAGCCATAGATCATGGGGGAAGAGAGTAGCGTTGCGGCGACTTTCTCATCCATTATATGCATCAATACTAGCCAGGTATAAAGTAATCCCCACGATAGCAGCAGGAAGAGAGAAAATATGCCGATTTTTTTAGGAGAGAAGTATTTCGAAAGTTCCATGCTCATTATCTCAGCCAAATTCAGAAAGCCTTTAAGCGACAGGGGTATTTACCACGTTAAACGAAAGACGGTTTAACTCCGAATAACTATTGTGGACTGACATTGTCGAGTCTTTATTGACTGAATGTGTAGGCTGTATGGAGAAATTGCCGGGAACTTAAATTAATCCAGGAAATTTTCGCGGCCACGGCACTTTTTCCCGGAGCCTGTGTCTTATTGTGCTAAAGATATCTGATAGCGTGCTCAAAGGGATTTTACCCGCGGAGATAAAATGAACAAAAATACTCTAATCCTTGTTGTTGAAGATGAAAACGAAATTGCCGATATACTGATGAGTTACTTAGAGCGTTCTGGGATGAAAACGCTGAGAGCCCGGCAGGGCGAACAGGCGATAGCGCTTAATCGGCTCCATAAACCCGATCTTATCTTGCTGGATATCCATCTGCCCGTATGCGATGGCTGGAGCGTACTCACGACGCTCCGTCAGGAAAGTTCTGTGCCCGTCATTATGGTGTCCGCACTCGATCAGGACGTGGATAAGCTGATGGGGCTGAGGCTTGGCGCGGATGATTACGTCATCAAACCTTTCAACCCTTCCGAAGTGGTCGCGCGGGTTGAAGCCGTGCTGCGCAGAACCAGACCCGCTCTTCAGCAGGCGGGTGCCGTGCCTCTCAGGACGCCTTTTATTACGGTCTACCCGGACGATTTCTACGTTGAGGTCACCGTGGGCGAAGAGGTAGTCTCCCCAGTATTAACGACGACGGAATTTAAACTTCTTACTTACCTGGTGAGATACCCGCGAAAGGTCTGTTCCCGGGAAGAGTTACTTAACGCGTGTCTGCCTGAAGGCGATACGCTCGACAGAACGGTAGACAGCCATATGAGCAAGCTGCGTAAAAAGCTGGAGCTTGCAGGCCTTTATGGCGTCCCTGAGAGCATCAGGGGGATGGGCTATCGACTCGGGGAGAAAAAATGAACAGAGATTCTGTCCTGAGTCGGCAGATCTTAACGTATATGCTGCTGCTGACGTTTATGATCATTGCCATTGCGGTACCTGTCTCTTATACACATCTGACGCTGCCGACGACGGA